>JBDTXZ010000395.1:0-4483 GCA_040005935.1 bacterium
TACGGAGGCGACCCACGACGTCCGACGCGCCTGCTCGCTAACTGTGCAACTGAAGCCGCACTCTGCCCTTCGTCGGGTTACCCGTAGGTCGGCTCCGCCGGTTGCAGCTGACTTACGCGGTCAGCCAGCAGCTCAAGCGTTCTGCGCGTAAAAGGGTCATGAACATTCTTCGCCGCCTTCCGGTCGTCGCGGGTGTGATCTGCGCAAGCACCGCCGCTGGAGCCGCCGCCGGCATTCTCGTCGCAGGGCTCATGCTCACAACTCAGCTGGGTCATCTCCACTCTTCCTTTGTCTGGGAACTCCTGGCGCTCGGAAGCCAGACGGGCGCCGCGTTCGGTGCGTTGCTCGGCGCGCCGGTGATTCTCGGGCTGTTGCGACGCGTCCCTCTCGATCGGTTGGCCCTCCACGCGTTCCTCTCTGCGACCTATGGAGGGGCAGTCGGCTTTGCGCTCAGTCTCGCGTTTGCCCAGCCACGCCCCACGGTGCCCTTGATGCTTGCCGGTAGCTGCATTGCCTTCGCGATCGCCACCACCAGGCTATGGCTGCAATACCGGGGCGCCCGCGAAGCTGCTGCCATAGCGCATGCTGTCTAGCCACGCTGAAGCGTACACTGACAGCATTTGAGCAATGTGGCGGCGATCGGCAATGAACGCATTTATCGCCTCTCGTTAGTTCGTACTGATGATCCCGCGCTCCACCGCAGCCCGCACCGCAGACGTTCGGTTCTCGACCCCCAGCTTCTCGAACACGTGCACCAGGTGCGCCTTCACCGTGGGCTCCGTTATACCGAGCGTCGACGCAATGGCCTTGTTCGACGCCCCGCGCGCCACCCACTGCAACACCTCGGCTTCACGCTCCGTGAGCGTGTCCTTGGACGTCTGTTGCCAGCGCGCCATGAGACGCTCCGTCACGACGGACGCGAGATATCTCCCGCCACGCGCCACGGCGCGCAACGCGCGAAACAGTTCGTCGTGTGGAACATCCTTCAGCAGATAGCCCACCGCGCCAGCCTCGATGGCGCGAAGCATCTCACCATCCGTTGCATACGTCGTCAGTATCACCACACGACTCGCCGGACGCGCTCTTAAAATCTCCTCGGTGGCTGACACGCCGCTCAGCACAGGCATGCGCAAATCCATAAGGACGATATCGGGAGCAAGGCTCGCCGCCAACGACACGGCCTGCGCACCATTCTCCGCCTCACCCACGACCTCGAAATCAGGTTGACTGTTAAGCACACTCGCAATGCCGCTGCGCACGATTGGATGATCGTCGGCGATGAGCACCCTGATGCGCGTCGTCACGTGGAACGACCAGGCATCGGCGGCTCGGCCGCAATCGCAGACAGCGGAAGCGCGACGGTGAGGCTCGTCCCAGCCGCACTACTATCAATGAGCAGATGACCACCCACTCTGCGCACTCGCTCGCGCATTCCCGTTAGACCGAGCCGTTCCGGATTCACGCTCTCCGACTGTTCGATGCCGCGTCCGTCGTCTTCGACTGTGAGAAGGACGAGTCCGTCGACACACCCGATGGTCACGGACACGCTGCGCGCATTGGCATGTCGCGCAACATTGCTCAGCGCCTCTTGCGTTGCACGAAGGAAAATGACGTCGGCGTCGGGATGCAGCGGCGGAATGTCTTCGGGCGTAAAGGTGGCGCGAATGGAATTCGAGTTGCCCCAGTGGCTCACGATCCGCGCCAACGCCGGCACCAGATACGCTTCCGTCAACTCCGCGGGTCTGAGCGCGTGGACGAGCTGCCGAATCTCGCCGAGGCTCGTGCGCGAGACGGCTTGCGCGTGACGAAGATGCGGCATGACGCGCTCGAGCGAGGTTGCGTCGTCAGTATTCGCGGCGCCAGACGCCGTGTCACCGAGTGCGAGTTCCACCGCCTCGAGATGTCTGATGACGCTGGCGAATGCTTGCGCAAGCGTGTCATGAATGTCGCGCGCAAAGCGCTGCCGCTCCTCCAGCACACCTGCTTCCTTCGCACGATCCGCCAGGTCGCGATGCGCCTCGTCGAGCTGGTGCAGCAGCCGGGTGCGCAGCGCCGTTTCTCGATTGGCGCGGTGGATGTACAGCAGCACGGTGCCGATCATGATGCCCGTCGCCACCATGATGCCCACGCGCATGAGCCGTAAACCCGGCGTGTCGCGCGGCGATGAAATGGACGACATGATGGCGAGGGCGCCGACAACGACGACGAGGATGACGGCGGCCCAGGCGAACGGCAGGAAGATGAAGCCCTGGAGGATGGCGCCGAGTATGAGGAGACCGAACGTGCCGTTGACCTGGATGGCGAGAAGAATGAGGATCCAGCTGACCGGCACGAAGACGACGAGCGTGGATGTTCGTTGAAGAATCCGCTCGTACCGCAACATGCCGATGACGTGATAGGCGATGAGCGCGACGACGATGGCAATCATTCGAACAGCGCGCCACGATGTGAGCGCTCCCGGCGCGTCTGTGCGATCGATCGTCGCGTAAATCGCGATGATGAGCGCGGCGGCCTGCGTCGTCACCCAGATGCGGAGCCACAACCGCGCGTTGTGCGCGAAGAGTGGTTCGATTGGCGGGTGCGCGACGTCGGCGGTCATGGAGTGATAGTCATTGGTAGCTGCGCGCGGCGCATCCATCGAAAGTCGTAGATCGTTGCGACCAATGAACGATGGTGTGCGAGAGACGGCTGGTCTACTCTCAGAGCATGCATGACGCGTCGCGCGCTTCCGTCCTTCAAGGCCTCGCCTCCACCACGCTGAATCCGCTGCGGACGATCCTCGCGACGCTGGGAATCGTCATCGGCGTGGCGTCAGTCATTGCGACGATTGCGCTGGCGGACGGGCTCGAGCGGTTCGCGCGCGACCAGATTGCGGCGCAAACCGATGTGCAGGCCATCACGGTGAGCTCCCGCACCGAGGAGTCGCACGGTGGGTTCTCGTCCCCGGTGTCGAACTATCCGATTTTCGTGTCTGCGGACGCCACAGATCTCCAGCGACACATGGGGAGCGCTGGCGAAGTCACGATGTCCGCGTCGGGACAAGCGGTGGTCACGAGCGCCGACGGTGCGCCACACGCGGTGAGCGTCACGGCGGCGCTGGCGAACTACCTGTCGTTCGGCCACAAGGATGTCGCGTTCGGCCGGTTCTTCACCGACGGAGAATCGGCGCGGAATGCGCCAGTGATCGTGCTCTCGTACAAGCTGGCGCGAGAACTGTCTCCGAACGGCGATCCCGAGTTGCTCATCGGGCGCGACGTGCGGTTGCGTGGCAAGCCGCGCACGGTGGTGGGCGTCATGCCTGCCTATACGGGAGAGCGCGCCTTCCAGGTGTTCGTCCCCATCCGCGCGGCGGGGACAACGTTCGCGACGCGCGGACCCATTACGCCCTCGCTCCTCGTGCGCGCGCCCAGCATCGAGTCCGTCACGGCGACGACTGATATCGTCGAGGAATGGGTGGCCAATCGATACCGCGGCTGGGAGCAGCGCGTGACGGTCAGGTCGCAACTCGCTCGCCTCGAAGAAGCACGAACGGCGATGCTGGTGCTGAAGCTCATCATGGGCGCGCTCGCGGGCATTTCGCTGCTCGTTGGTGGCGTCGGCATCATGAACGTGCTCCTTGCCAGCGTCACCGAACGCACGCGGGAAATTGGCGTCCGGAAGGCGCTCGGCGCTCGCAAGCGCGACATCCTCTATCAGTTCCTCACGGAGTCGGTCGCGATCGCAAGCGTCGGCAGCGGAATCGGCATGACGCTCGGTTTCGCTGGTGCCATCACGGTCGCGGCGATCATTCGCCGCATAGTGCCTGGGGCACAGTTGCGTGCGGCGTTCACCCCTGGGACGCTGGTGATCGCGGTGTTGTCCGCGGCGGTCATCGGTCTGGTATTCGGCACATTCCCGGCCCTTCGCGCGGCGCGGTTGTCGCCAATCGACGCGATCCGGCACGACTGACGGCCGGTAGTAACGGTGAACGGTGAACGGTGAACGGTGAACGGTACGAAGCCGTAGCCGAGGATCCGCGTCAATCCGCCAAATCCGCGGAGATCCGCGTTCGCATTCGGTTCAACGCCGTCGCCGTCGCGGTCAATTCGCCGCAACACGCCCTGACGTGCAGGCCCTTCGACTCGCTCCGCTCGCTCAGGATGACAGAATGTCGCACATTCGTTCCCACACTCTGGAATTTTCGCACATTCGTTCCCACACTCTACGGGACGAATGCGTACTGCATCCGTACGCTCGCCCGTTGCCCTCCTCGACTTGATTGCCATGCGCCCGCTTTCCTCGCGTCTACTGCTCGCGATTGTCGCATTGTCCTCGGCCTCACCACTCGCCGCCCAGACCGTCGACCCCGCTGTCGCCATGCGGTGGCGATCGATTGGCCCCGTCCGCGCCGGCCGCGCGCGCGCGCTTGCCGGCGTTCCCACTCAGCCCAACGTCTTCTACATCGGCTTCGACAACGGCGGCGTCTGGCGCTCCACCGACTACG
>JBDTXZ010000396.1:0-4468 GCA_040005935.1 bacterium
CAACACTATCGTGATATGTCATCCCGCATGAGCGGAGCGAGTGTCGGGATCTGCTTTTCGTCCAGGCGCGGGCCTGCTTCGCGGGAATCGTCCGGTGGATCCCGACACTCGCTCGCTGCGCTCGCTCCCGCGGGATGACAGAGTGTTGCGTCGACCGGTTGAAATCGCCCTGTACTTGTAGTTGCGCAGTGCAGTGCAGGTCCTTCGCTATGCTCCCTTCGGCTACGCTCAGGGAAGGCAGGACGACAGCCATCGTCGCGGCTGTCAGCCTAGCCAAGCGACAGGCGTTCCGTCTTGGCGTATGCCAGCAGGTAGTGCACATGCACGTAATCCCTGATGCGAGTGACCTTGCCGTCGGCCCACCAGAGGCGCACGGCGGTATGCGGAAGCCAATCGCTGCCAACTCGCTTCCAGTGCACGATGGTCTGTACGCCGTCCACGAGCGCGAGCGATAGCCGCCATTCATAGGGAATCGCGGTGTAGTTGCCGAAGTACGTGGTGACGAGATTGTCCGCGGAATCCGACGTCGCGCCGACGATCTCGAGCGTCGCGTCGGAGCGAATAAGGCGGCGGAGCCCGTCCCAGTTGCGATCATTGAAGCACTCGACATAGGCGAGCAGCAGCGTTCGCTGCTCGCGATCGAGCTCGGCGCGCGTGGGTAGCTGATTGATCTCCCGCAGCTTGGCGCGTGCACGATGCAGCGCGGACTTTGTGCCGCCGAGCGTCGAGTCGACAATGCCTGCTACTTCGCTGAGTGGAAGGCCAAGCACGTCCTTGAGCAGGACGCACGCGCGTTCCTTCGGTGGCAGCGCGCCGACCATCGCGGCCAGTGCCTCCGTGACTGGCTCGTCATCAACGCCGTCGTCATCGAGCCCGACGACTGGAGCATGTTCGTCCTCGTATGGCACCGTATCCTCCCGTTCCCTCCGCTCGCGGCGCAGGAAGTCAACGCACTTGTGATGTGCGATTCGGTACAGCCACGGCTCCAGGCGACTTTCGTCGCGGAGCGACGACAGGTAGTAAAAGGCCTGCGCAAGCGTTTCCTGCACCACATCTTCGCCATCGAGTACGGAGCCGCACATGCGCGCACAGAACCGGTGCAGCGCGGGCCGTATGGTGTCGACCATCGCAAGAAAGCGCGTACGCGTGTCCTGGAGCGATGCCTGAAGATCGGCAGTGGTGTTCGGTGGAGTTGATTCCATGCTGTCGTCCTGAGCGAGCGGAGCGAGTCGAAGGATCGGCACCTCGTATAGGTTTGACGAAACACGAACCTCAAAAGGATACGCGACCGGCGTATCCTTTCGCGCCTCGAGATTCGACGGAGTGAGTGACCGGAGGCACCCGCCTTCGGCATCAACGCCAATTCGGAGAATCTCCAATGCGATTGTTGCCACACATCCTGCTCGCGCTCGGCGGAGCGAGCGTGCTGACCGCGCAGGCGCCCGCTCCGCCACTGAGCGCATTCATGATGACGCGCGATGCGGAAGTTGCGCTCGCCAAGAGCGCCGCGCCCGACGGTATCTCCGCGCGTGCGAGCATCAAGCTTCTAACGAAAACCGGATATCAGGTAGCGCACGAAGGCGACAACGGGTTTGTGTGCCTCGTGCTACGCGGATGGTCGGCGCCGACGTATACCCCCGCGTCGTTCCGCCAAATCATTTACGATCCCAAGATCCGCGCGCCTATTTGCTACAACCCCGCTGCGGCGCGATCGGTTCTTCCGCTGCAGGAGCTACGGGCATCGCTGGGAATGTCAGGCAAGGCTCCCGACCAAATTGCCGAGGGTGTACAGTCGGCGTACGCGAAGGGCGAGATTCCGCGGGTGGACGGAATGGCGCTCGCGTACATGTTCTCCGCAGATCAGTATCTCGGCCCTGGCATAGCGGCCTGGCACCCGCACATCATGCTCTTCACGCCTTACGCCAACAACGCAACACTCGGCGACAATGCGTTCGCGGGGACGTTGCCCTTCGTGTCGGACGACGCAGGGACCCCATTCGCCGTAACGGTAATTCCGGTGGCACACGATCTCGCCGTCAAGGCGGGCGGTGGACCATGAAGAACATGATCGTGCGGTATCGCGTAAAGACAGATCGCGCTGAGGAGAATGCGCGTCTCGTGCAGGCCGTGTTTGTGTCGCTGGCGAGCGAGCGGCCGGAGGGGTTTCGCTACGCCACCTTCCGCCTCGACGATGGCGTGAGTTTCGTGCACATCGTTTCGCTGGATGACGAGGACAGGGGCAGTCCGCTGCAAAAGCTGGACGCGTTCAAGGCATTCGTTGCGGACATCCACGATCGGTGCGACGTGCAGCCGGAGACAACCGTCTTGCATGCACTGGCGTCATATCGATTCTTCGAGAGCATGGCGTGACAATGGCGCGAAGGGTCCGCTCGACAGGCCCTTCGCTTTCTTCGCGTTTACGAGTGGGGAGTCCCCTGTATGTGTTCGCGCAGGAGGTCTGCCCCAAAGTCGCCATTGAACTCGCGCCACACGGAATGAATGTGGTTGCCGTCGTTTTGCGTGTTGTCGTATTCGATCAGGAACGTCGGGCCCTGCACGCGATAATAGTGCTTGGCCCCACGCTCGCCGGCGCCCGCCCACGCGAATGCGACGTTGTCCCACCCAGCCTTCTCGATTCGCGCGCGCACGTTTGCGGCGATGTCATCCGACATGCGGCCGATGTAGACGTCGACCAGCTGTACGAGTAGCACGCGCTGTGCGGCGGTGAGGTCGGCCGCAGGAATTCCCGCAGGCGATAACGGATCGATCTTGACGCTCGCTTTGGTGACGATGTCGTTCGGAGCCGTCGCATCGATAACGGCCTTGACGCGCTGCGCGGCGCTCAGCGTCTCCAAAAGTGTTCGTCCGGCGTCTTCTTCGAGGGCGAGTATGCGGGTCCCCTTCTTCGACCCCTCTCGGACCTCGCCCGGATTGGACCCGAAGAATGACGGCGATCCCGCGACGAACGCGCCATCAACGATGGTGAAGTGCAACGACACGTGATGCCCGTCCACGCGCCAGCCCCATGTCGTCTTCGTCGAGGGCGTCCCGAAGATCGAGAAGAAGTAGCGCTCGGAATCGCGCACGAGCGGAGTTCCTTGTGGTGGCTGCGCTGCGGCCGCTCGTTGCGCGGACTCGATTGCGCCGAGTACGGTTTCGAGATTCATGATCTGCGTGGCTGTCATGTAGCCGCGTTGGCTCATGCCGGTTTTCAGCAGATCGTGCGCGAGTTTACGCTGCGCGTCGCTCATCTGCTTGATCGTCAGTCCCTTTCGCGGAAACAGTTCCGTGGGGATGTAGTTCCAGCGCGTCCGTTCATCCTTGTCGAATTCAAACACCGCCAGTTGACGCTGCTCGGCGGTGAGGCTTTGGAGAAAGCTGGATCCCGCGGCCGCCATGGCAGCTGGAGAATTGTCGTGAGCCACGGCCAGACCCAGCGTCAGTACCAGGAAGGTCGCGGCTGCCAATAGTCGAGTCGCCAGCGGACGAGTCATGTAGCCTCGCGGTAGCAGTCTTGTCATTGTGGGCGAGCGTGACGCGCGATCATCCTGCGCGATCATCGCAATATGGTGTCGCGCGCCTGGTCGGGAAGAGAAACCGCAACAACACGTATCCGCGATACGCGTTGTTGCGGTTTCGGCCCTGCACTGACCAACCCTTCAATTACGCGCGAGTCCGACGACGCTTTCCAGCGACTCCGATTGCGAGCAGTCCGGTGGCAAGCAGCACCATGCTCGCTGGCTCAGGGGTGACCGTCTCGGTGAGGAGATAGTCGATGCCATTGCCAACGTACAACTCGCCGTCACGCGGGACTGAGTACGTGTCGAACAGGCCGCCGAGGAGCAACGCGTTGCCGGTCAGCGCAACCTGGGCGGCGCATGACCCGTCTCCGAATGCGGCAAGACATGACTCGCTCCCGGAGTACCCTTCCGAGAAGATGCCCCAGCCTGGGTTCGTGAGCGTGAACGGCGATGTCAAACCGCTCGCGAACATCGCCCCGGAGCCCGAGATGCTGGATTCGTTGGCGGAGGTGATCGTCGTGCCGAAGTAGCTGGCGAATCCCGAGTAGTTTCGAGTCCACGACGCTGCCAGCACTTTTCCGCCGCCTGCGAGGAACGTCGTGAACTCAGACGACGACGATCCGAAAACCCAGCTGTTCTGCTCTCCGAAAATCGCCAACTGATATGATCCTGACAGGAGGGCGTTGTTGAAGTCACTCTGGCTCGGCGCGGCATACGCAGTAAGCCATGGCCGTGCGGCGAGTGCGCCCGTGATACTGCCATTTCCGCCAACCGTACCGTCGGTCCACCACACGACGCTTTGGGCGTTCGACGCCGCAGAGGGGACCAGCATCATTAAAGCAGCAACTGATGTAGCAAACATTCGACGACTCGTACGTGAACCCATAGGACACTCCGTTCGGTTAAGAAGCGGCGGCCTTTTGCAAGCAGCGCTCCACGCGACGGGT
>JBDTXZ010000397.1:0-4447 GCA_040005935.1 bacterium
CTTCGAACGTATCGCCGGAATCGAGCGTGATGGTCGAGCCGTTGTCGGCTATGGAAAGTTTTCGTGTCATCCAACCACTGAATGCATCAAGCGTGCTGGATCCCGTCACGGGAACGAATCGCGATTTCGCGGCGGCGACGGTCCGCTCGCGGTCGACTTCGAGCCACAGGCGAAAGTCGTCGCTGCCGACATCCTCACATCCGGGGAGGACGTCGCCCGGACAATCGGCGATTGCGTCGAGATGGAGTCCGGCAGCGGCCGCGCACTCGAATCGGACTGTGTCCAGTTCGATGGCGTCGCTCGTAACGTGAACTGTCATGGCATCCGTTTCGAAGCCGGCATCGCAGGCATGAGGGAGACGAAAGATCACCTGCCGCAGCGAATGACGCGCCTTCCCTTCGGTACGCTCGCCCCAGAACAGTCCTTTGAAGCTACCGATGAGGGCGACCGCCCGGAGACGACAGCGAGCAACGCGAGGTCGAGGCGTCTGCCGAATGTGTGCTGAATACGGGCCTGCCCTTGAATAGAAGACCAGACGATTGTTCGCGGTCTAGTGGCGACAGAGTCGCAGCGTGCCGACATCCTGTCTCGAGAGGAGAGTCAGGTTAGATCGGACGAGGCGTAGGATTCGCCACGCGTAAGGCGTCTTCCACTTCGCGCCCGCTCGCCAGCAATCGGTCCGCCTCCTTGCCGAACTCACGCGCCGCTGCGAGGTCGCGCGTGATGCTATCCACCGAGCCGCCACCGGCGCGCACGCGCAGCAAGTCGAGCCGTACGTTCTCCAGCGCCGTCACCAGTTCGGCGAGTCGTCCCCCGGCACGGTCGCGCCGGTCTGTGAGATCGGCGATCAACGCCTCCTGTCGCGTACTGCTGCCACTCAAGTGCGCGCCGCGACCGTGCTGCGCCTCGGCGATGGCCGCTTCGAGCTCGGCGATGCGCGCACGTGCGACGCGTGCATGACCCTCGAGCTCGCGCAGGATCGCGGGAACGTCGCCGAGCGACTCGCGCATGGTGCGTGGCAGTGTGCCAAACATTGCTTCGGCGCTCATCGCGATTGCCATTTCGGTGGGACGATCGGCCGGTACGGCGCGTTCGCCCAACTTGTAGCTCGCGATGCTCACGAGTCGCTCGCCAATCTTCCCGGACCAGAACTTCGACCAGATCGAACCAGACGCGGCACGCAACCGGCGCCACTTGGCGCTGAATATGGTTGTCAGCACACCTGCGTACAGGCCGATCACGGCAACCGGCGTAACAGTGCCAGCGATGGAGCCGCCCGTCGCAATGATTCCGGCCAGCGCAGTGCCGCCTATGGCAAGTCCTGCGATGCCGACGACGCGAAACACTTTCTCGCGCGTGTTCCGCTGCACGCCGAATTCGTAGATGAATTCCTCACGTCGTCGCTCGAATGCGATGCGAAGTCCCGCGGAGATGTCATCACGACCGTAGCCGAGTCGCAGCAGGCGTCTAAGGCGAAAGGTGAGAATGCTCAATGGCAGGCCCAAGGCAATGAGCACCCCGGCAACGCCAGCGAACGGTACGGCCCACGCCGTAGCGTGCATGGTGAGTGAGGTCGTTACGGCGAGGGTGAGTACCGAAGGCACGAACAGAGCCGCCAGGAGCAACGCCATCCGTCGCCGGTCGAGAAACACGCGCACCGGCACAGGGACCACGCTGCTGCGCTCGGCGCGTTGCTCCAGCGCGTCGACGAGCGCCTCGCCGTTCGCGAAGCGTGATTCCGGCGCTTTCTCGAGACACCGATCGATGGCGTCGGTCAACTCGCGCGGCGCGCCCCGCGCGGCGGTCGCGGCGGGAACGGGTGCGCGCGTGAGCTGCATCGCGAGCACGGCCTGCGAGGTTGGCGCGGTAAAGGGCAACGTCCCGGTGAGCGCATAGTACGCCACAATACCAAGCGCATAGAGGTCGCTGCGTCCATCGAGCGACTCTGCCGCGGCTTGCTCGGGACTCATGAATTCCGGCGTGCCGAGCACGATGCCGG
The DNA here is from genome assembly GCA_040005935.1 of bacterium. Lineage (GTDB taxonomy): Bacteria > Gemmatimonadota > Gemmatimonadetes > Gemmatimonadales > Gemmatimonadaceae > AG11. The sequence continues at coordinate 2,000 of JBDTXZ010000397.1, forward strand.
TCGCCGTGTCGCCGCCGGTTTCGGTGAGTCGCGCGATGCCGAAGTCCACTACCATCGCGCGTCCAGTGCCTTGCTCGAGCAGGATGTTCGCGGGCTTGATGTCGCGATGGACGATGCCCTGCGCGTGCGCGTATGCGAGCGCCCATGCGACCTCGCGCATGATGCGGGTGACGTCGCGCGCCGGAAGGGGCCCGTGCGACGCGACACGTTGCGCGAGCGTGCCGCCGTTGACGTACGCCATGACGATGAAGACGAAACCATCTGCGTCGTCGACGGCATGGATGGGCACGATATACGGATGCGACAGTCCGGCTGCGGTGCGCGCCTCGCGCATGAACCGATCGCGCAGGTCGATGCGGTCGGTGAACTCCGGCGGGAGAACTTTGATGGCGACAAGACGATCGAGCCGTACCTCACGCGCGAGGTAGACGACGCCCATGCCCCCGCGGCCGAGCTCGCGCTCGAGTGAGTAGCGTCCAATGACGGCTCGCTGGAACGAGACGAACAGGTCATCGGGAGCGGGAGCGGTCACGTCGGTTTCCGGCAGAAGGAGTGCTGGAACATATCGCGAAAACGGGGCGAAATCCTCATCCTGCGTCCAGACGAGCGCGCGGGAGCGTGTGGTCCAATCCAGCGTGGGCCGTAAGGCCGAGCCCGAGCGTCCATTGCGCGCGTCTCGGGCCGCGGCGCAGTATTGGGTAGGAAATCGATCAGTAGACAAAGGGGTGGCTCATGAAGGCCAGACTGAAGTTGTTGCTGGGTTGTTCCCTGACGCTCGCTTCGTTCGCGCTGCCTGCGCAGGAACCGACCGGCGCTCCTCCCGCCGCTCCTCCTGGCACTCCCCCCGGCGGTCGTGGTCGGGGCGGTTTCGGTGGCGCTGGCTTTGTCCCCAATCCGACGTTCGACAAGGAGCCGCCGGTAATGCCGGCCGACCTGAAGTCAGGTGGGGTGCTCATCTTCTCGAAAACGAATGGCTTCCGGGAAGAGGCCGGTGTGCAGGCGTCCAACACGGCGCTGTCGGCTATCGCGCACGAACGAGGCTATCCCTACTTCGTGACGGAAAATGGCGCCGTCATGAACAAGGAACAGCTTTCCAAATTCAAGCTGGTGATCTGGAACAACAACAGCGGCGACATCCTGACGCCCGAACAGCGGGAAGCTTTCAAGACCTGGGTGGAAGAGGGCGGGTCGTACATGGGAACTCATGGCGCGGGCGGCGACCCGAAGTACGCCGTTCCCAATGGCCACAGTTCGCTCGCCGACTGGCCCTGGTATATCGAAACCCTGCTCGGAGCCCAGTTCACGAGCCACTCGCCTCAGCAGTTCGGCGACGCTCGCGTCGAGGACCCGAAGAGTGCCCTGACGAAGGGAATGCCGGCACGTTTCCGGCGCTGGGATGAGTTTTACGCCTTCTCCACGAACCCGCGCAACCTGCCGGGATATCACATCCTGATCACCGCAGACGAGAAGAGCTACACGCCCGGCAATTCAACCATGGGCGATGACCATCCGCTCGCCTGGTGGCACTGCGTCGGCAAAGGCCACGTGTTCTATTCCGCGATCGGGCATGGCGGGATGATGTATGCCGAGCCGGTGGTCCTCCAGCTTTACGGGAACGCGATGGCCTGGGGTCTCGCCCAGAACGGCAAAGCCTGTAAATAGGACCAACTGTACTCAGGCGACTGGCGGCTCTGCGAACAACGCCCGCAAGTACCGCAATCCATCGCTCGCCAGCTGGTCTTGCGACTTGGCGAGGGGCCGCCAGATCGCCGCAGCGCGCGCGATCGCGTCGAGCTTGCTGGTGAACGATTCGATGACGACGGGTCCGTCATACCCGATGTCCCGGCAGGCATTCGCGACATCCTGCCAAGGCACGTGGCCGGAACCGGGCGCTCCGCGATCGTTCTCACAAGCATGAAGGTGCTTGAGCCGAGCGCCGCCGGCTCGGATGGCATCGCCGAGCGATGTTTCCTCGATGTTCATGTGAAAGGTATCGAGCATCATCGCGCATGCCGGGTTACCCACCCGATCGACGACCTCGATCACCTGCTCAGCGAGGTTGATGAAGCTCGTCTCGAAGCGATTGAGCGGCTCGATGCAGAGTACGACCCCGTGGTTCGCCGCATGGCTGGCGAGCTCGGAGAGCTGGGTCACCAGTAGATCGAGGTCGCGCCTGCGCTCTTCGCCGGTCGCCTTCCACGTGCGGCCCACCGCGCTGTACAGCGGTCCCAGGACGTTCGTCGCTCCGAGGACCTGCGCCGCTTCGATGCAGTGACGGACATACGCGATCCCGTTCGCACGGATGCTCGCGTCGGGGTGGATGAGATCGCGGTCCGGGCCGATCACGGCACAGACGCTGACGCCGAGGCCGGCGTCGCGTGCGACCTGCGCCGCACGCGCGTAGTCCAGGTCATCCGTTCCCTCGATGGGCACCTCGATCATGTCGAA
>JBDTXZ010000398.1:0-4441 GCA_040005935.1 bacterium
CAAACTGCGTCACCAGCTCCTGCGCAACACGCCCCATCCCCAGCAGAATGATGTCCGTCGGCTCTGCACGACGACTCGCCTTGCCCCCGCCCACTTTGTCGAGACGGAAGGCACTGTGCACCGCGCGCACCGCGGCCGCAGCTTCCGTTTCATCCACCACGAAGGAGACGTTGCGCTCCGACGACCCCTGCGCGATGGCGATGACATTCACGCCGGCGTGCGCAACTGCGCCGAAGATGCGCGCCAGAATGCCAGGCGTCCGCGCCATTCCGGAGCCGACGACAGCAACAGTCGTCAATCCCGATCGCACGATGATTTCGTCGACCTCACGACGCGCAAGTTCTTCCGCGAATGCGTCGCCGAGCAACTCGGCAACCTCTGCGGCGCGGTCCGCCGGAATGGTGAAACAGATCGACTGCTCCGACGACGCCTGCGAAATCATCGAAACGGAAATGTGTGAATGCGCCAACGCGCCAAACACACGCGCCGCCACGCCAGGAACTCCGAGCATGCCAGTGCCGTTGACGGCAACCAGTGCTTGCTTCGACATGCCCGATATGGCGCGCACCGGCGCCCCGCCCGATGTGCGTCCGACGACGATGGTCGTCCCCGCTGCCGCGGGATCGCCAAAGGGACGCAAACGCAGCGTCATACCGGTGCGCAGCGGTAGGAGCGTGCGCGGATGCAAGACCTTGGCGCCGTAATACGCGAGCTCCGACGCTTCGCGCGCGTCGAGCAGCGGAACGACGCGCGCTTCCGGCACGATGCGAGGATCCGCCGTCATGCATCCCGGCACGTCCTTCCAGAGAATCACCTCTCGCGCATCGAGTGCACGCGCAAGCACGGCGGCCGTGAGATCAGATCCTCCGCGTCCGAGCGTGACGACAGAACGATCACGCGCAGCGCCGATGAATCCTGGTACGACGATCGTCTGTGCCGAGGCAAAATGCGGTTCGAGGACCTGACGCGCCGTCGCATCCGTGCGCTCGAGATCCGGCGCGGCATTTCCATGCCGCCCGTCCGTCTGCACCAACAGCGCGCCGTCCACAACGACGCTCGTCATCCCCCGCTTGTTCAGCATCACGCACACGATCTGTGCGGCCAGTCGCTCGCCATGCGCGAGAATGGCGTCCGACAGTGCACCGCTCGCTTCCGCGCCTGTCGCGTTGAGTTGATCGACGAGCTCGTCGCACGCCGCGTTGATTTTGACGCGCAGTGCAGTCCGCGCCTCCGTAGTGGAGTCGTCCCCCAACACGCCGTCCGCAACCGCGAGATGTCGCGCACGAAGCTCGTCGGCAATTGATCTCGCTGCCGTCCCATCTCCCTTGGTCGCGTACTCGATTGCCACAAGCAGATGGTTCGTCACGCCTTGCAGCGCCGACGTCACGATCACTCGTCGCTGCTCAGCCGTATCCTCGGCGAGCAACGCGCCGACGTTTGCGATTGCCGCGGCGTCCGCGAGCGCGGCTCCACCGAACTTGTGTACCACAACGGGCGGTGATGACGGAGGCATGGTGCGTATTGGTTACGGGCAAAAAAAATCGCGGCCTCGGAAGAGAGGCCGCGTGTCCATCGTCGAGAGCGTTGCTTCTACTCGAACGCGACCGCGGCGCCTCCCGTCGTGGAAGTCGTCGTCATGGTGCGCGTCGTGGAAGTGTGCTCGCTCATCGTCATGCAGACGACCCTCACCTCGGCGCGTCACCAACTCCGCGTTTCGCCGAACTTGGCGATCCACAGACGATCCGCGTCGAGCCCCATAGCTCGCCATCGGTCTGCGGTCCGGCGAGGCGGCTCGTCCATGGGCTCGTCGGTCAAGCGAAACGTCCCCCAATGTATGCCGAGCATCAGGGGAATCGGGGCACCAGCGGTTGGGTCGAGCAAATCGGTGAATGCCTGCACCGCCTCTTCGGGATCGACGTGCACCACGTGCATGAACCAGCGCGGGTCGTATGCGCCAATCGGCATCATCACGAAGTCGAACGGGCCACATCGTGCTCCAATCTGCCCGAATTCCGGATGATACGCCGTATCGGCGGCGAAGTAGGCACGACGACCTGCGATCTCCAGCGCGAATCCGCACCACAGGCTCTTGTTGCGATCGCCAAGCCGGCGAGCACTGAAATGACGCGCTGGCGTCGCGGTTATGCCAAGCCCCTGGACGAGCGTCTGCTGCCACCAATCGAGCTCGATCGTTGTCCGCACTCCCCATCCACGCACGTATGCAGCGAGGCCGAGTGGTAGGACCCACGTTGCCTGCGGATGTGCGCGCGCAAGCCGCTTGACCGCAGGCTTGTCGAGATGGTCGTAGTGGCTGTGCGAAAGCAGCACCACGTCGATTGGCGGTAGTGCATCCAGCGAAATTGCGGGCGGCATGACGCGCTGCGGTCCGGCCCACTGAACGGGGAACGCGCGCTCGCTGAACACCGGATCTGTCAGGACGTTCAGCCCGCCGATCTGCAGGAGTATCGTCGAGTGCCCAATCCACGTTGCAGTGAAGTCGCTGCTGGCAGCGCGAGGATACGCGATGACGGGCGTCGTTGTCTCGAACGAGCCACGCGGCGGTGTTGGCACTCGTGTTTGTTTGCGCCGCTCCCGCGTCCAGCGGAGCACATCCCGGAGACCCCTCGGTTCGCTGTCTGGCCAGGGATTTCTGAAGGTGCCATCCGGCGCTTGGTGCGACGCTGGGGACGACACCACCGGCACGCGGGGGAGCGCCATGGCCGTCACGCGTGGAGCGGCTGCGGCGCTGGTTCGAGAAACATCTCGTCGACGTAGCACCATCCCCAATCTTCTCCCCGCTGGAAACTCCGCATTACGGGATGCTTCGTCGCATGAAAGTGCTTCGTGGCGTGCTTGTGTTGCGACTCGTCGCAGCAGCCAACATGCCCGCACTGGAGGCACAGCCGAAGGTGTACCCACGCTGCGCCCATCACGAGGCATTCCTCACAACCCTGCGGCGTGTGCGGCGCGACGCTGCGCACTGTATCGAGGTGCGAGCATTCCAGACTCATGCGTAAACCCCCCGGTTTGCGTGAATTCATTTGTCGTCATGAGCGACGCGAAGGACCTGCACCTGCCGTTGTCGTCCTGCACGCGCCTGAGGTGCGGATCCTGCGACTCACATCGCTCGCTCAAGACAAACCCCTGCCTCTCCGCGTCCCCCGCGGTTACACCGCTGAGTGGCGAATCGAATCGAAGGATGTACTTGGGCATACAGCTCGAGATATTCAATCGCTGCCGAGGTGGTTCCCGTAAGTTGGGTGCATCGAACCCTGAAGCACCGTGTTCACCGTTCACCGTTCACCGTTCACCGTTCACCGTTAGTCCGTGGATACTCCCTCCGTTCGCGCTCCCGATTTTCCCGACACACTCGAATGGGTGCACTCGGGCGGACAACGGCTCACACTTGCCGATTTTCGCGGTAAGCTCCTCCTGCTCGACTTCTGGACCTATGGCTGAATCAACTGCATTCACGTCCTTCCGCAGTTGCGGGAGCTCGAAGCGCAGTATCCCAGTGAACTTGCCGTCGTAGGCGTCCACAGCGGAAAGTTCACGGAAGAACGCGACACCGCCAACATTCGCGACGCCGCACTGCGGTTGAACGCTGTCCATCCGACGGTGAACGACCGCCAGTTCCGCGTGTGGCGCGCGTACGCCGTGCGTGCGTGGCCAACGTTGGTCGCTGTCGATCCTCGTGGCTACGTGGTCGGCATGCACGCCGGAGAATTCCTCGCCTCAGGGGTCAGGCCATTCATCGACCGCGTACTGGCCGAAGCGCGTAGCGCGGGCACGCTCGACACCCGCGCATTGCACTTCGCGCCCGATGCGCCCACGACGTCTCCCGGCATGCTCGCCTTCCCCGGCAAGGTGGCCGTGAATGGAAATCGCATCGCCATTGCCGACAGCGGTCACCATCGCGTGGTCGTCGGCTCGCTTGACGAAACCGGCCTACGCATGCGGATTGAGCACATCGTCGGCGGTGACACACCCGGCTACCGCGATGGCAGCGATCCGCGCTTCCAGAATCCCCAGGGCCTCGCCTTCTCCGGTGACACGCTCTACGTGGCCGATGCCGGCAATCATTGCATTCGCGGGATTGCGCTCGACACGGGTGTCGTCCGCACCATCGCCGGCGTGGGTAAGCAAGCGCGAACGTCGCACGACCTCGCATCCGGCGCCATGAGCTCTCCGTGGGATCTCGCAGTCGGCGACGACACGCTCTACGTGGCGATGGCCGGCACGCACCAGTTGTGGACAGTTGATCTGACGACGCATCACGCGTCCGTCCACAGCGGAAGCGGCGCCGAAGAATTGCACGACGGCACTCACGCAAACGCCGCCCTCGCACAGCCGATGGGACTCTGTCTCTCCGACGACGACATCGTTGTCGCCGATAGCGAGTCGAGCGCAATTCGAACCGTTGCTCGCAGTCGCGCCGGTG
>JBDTXZ010000399.1:0-4430 GCA_040005935.1 bacterium
ACTTTCCGCTCGCGATCCCGACCTGGAAGATGTTTCCCGCGCTCGTCTGCGGAAATGCATGCGTCTTCAAGCCGAGCGAAGATGTGCCACATACGGGGCACACGTTGGTGGAAATCATGCTCGAGGCGGGCCTGCCGCCCGAGGTGATCCAACTCGTGCATGGCATTGGTCCGGACGTTGGGGCACCCATTGTCGCGCACCCCGATGTTGCTGTCATCTCCTTTACCGGTTCGACGCAGACGGGCAGCCTCGTCGGTGAGACGTGCGGCCGGATGCACAAGCGGCTGTCGCTGGAGATGGGCGGCAAGAACGCGATGATCGTGATGGATGACGCTGACCTCGATCTTGCGCTCGACGGCGTAGTGTGGGGCGCGTTTGGCACCACAGGACAGCGCTGCACGGCAACAAGCCGCCTCATCCTCCAGAAAGGAATTCACGACCGCTTTCTCGGCAACCTGATCGACCGTGCGCGCAAGATGAAGCTTGGCGACGGACGGAAGAAGGGGACGGACGTCGGTCCGCTCATTCACGAGAATGCGCGCAAGAAGGTCGAGCGCTACATCGACGTTGGGCAAAGCGACGGCGCGGATTTGCTGTGCGGCGGGCGCCGTCCGGACGGGAAAAAGTTCGAGAATGGCTACTTTTTCGAGCCGACGATCTTCGCGCGCGTCGAGGAAGGAATGCGTATCGAGCAGGAAGAGATCTTCGGCCCCGTGCTCAGCGTAATCCGCGTCACCGACGCCGATGAAGCGTTCCGGATTAATAATGGCGTAAAATACGGTCTCTCATCCTCGCTCTACACGCGCGACGTGAACCTCGCATTCCGCGCCTTTGCTGAGCTGGACAACGGCATTACGTACATTAACGCGCCCACCATCGGTGCCGAGGCACATCTGCCGTTTGGCGGGGTGAAGCAGACGGGGAATGGGCATCGTGAGGGTGGCTGGGAAGTCTATGACTTCTACTCCGAGACCAAGGTCGGATACTGCGATTTCTCCGGCGTCCTTCAGCGGGCGCAGATCGACAACTATCTCGGAACGCCTGATTGAGCGTGTTGGAGCGAGCGACGCGTCTGCGTGACCAAGCGAGGCGCTGGTCCTTCGCGTCGCTCTGGACGACATCCGGGGCGCTTGCTGGCCTAAGGGGATCGGGGTTAATTGCAGAGTGGCCATGACCGACACACCAGAAACGATTCTTCCGCCGCGCTCCATTACGCCTGAGCGCAAGCTCGAGGCGTTGCAGCACGTCAATAAGAGTCGCAGCAGCTTTGCGTTTTTCTGGGAGTGGGCCAAGATCTTCGTGGTCTCGGTTACGCTCTTCTTCGTACTGCGCACGTTCGTCGTCGAAGCGTTCAAGATTCCCAGTGGCAGCATGGAAGGGACGCTGCTCGTCGGCGATTTTCTCCTCGTGAACAAAGTCGTGTATGGGGCAGAGGTCCCCCTGACGGGACGCCGTTTGCCCGCGCTGCGCCAGCCGAGGCGGGGCGACGTCATCGTGTTCGAATGGCCGAAGGACCGCACGAAGAATTTTGTGAAGCGGTTGGTTGGTCTTCCGGGAGACACGCTCGCGATGCGGGATGCAGTGCTGATCCGCAATGGCGTCGCGCTCGCGGAGCCGTACGTCTCGCACTCTGATCCCGAAGCGGATCCAGTGTGGGAAGAGTTTCGTTGGCAAGGCGACTTCCTCGCGCGCACGGCCGGTGCCGCCGTCTCCTATCATCCGTCTCGTAACAACTGGGGCCCCCTGATCGTCCCTGTGGCACAGTACTTCGTTCTCGGTGACAATCGCGACAACTCGCTCGACAGCCGCTACTGGGGATTCGTTCCTGATTCGCTGTTGCGTGGCCGTCCTGAGGTGGTGTACTTCAGTTATTCGCCTGACTCTTCCGACGACTTTGCCTGGCTGACGCATGTCCGGTGGATGCGCCTCGGCGAACGCGTACATTGACATAACCGAATCGTTCCGACCGCTGCAGGTCGTTATTTCCTCCGCCGCCAGTAGGTCCCTCTCATGCGGCGGGGGTCGCCGTTCCCCGGAATCGCCAGCATGGCCACCACTCCGAACAGCAAGAAGTCATCGTTCGAAGAGGGATCGCTCGATCAGTATCTCCGCGACATCAGCATCTACCCGCTCATCACGCGGGAGGATGAAGTCGCGCTTGCGCAGAAGATCCGCGTTGGCGACCAGGAAGCGCTCGACAAGCTGGTCCGCTCGAACCTGCGATTCGTCGTCAGTGTTGCGAAGAAGTATCAGAACCAGGGCGTGTCGCTCTCGGACCTGATCAACGAGGGCAACCTCGGGCTCATTCGCGCCGCGCACAAGTTCGACGAAACGAAGGGGATCAAGTTCATCTCGTACGCCGTATGGTGGATCCGCCAGGCGATCCTTCAGGCGCTCGCGGAGCAGAGCCGCATCGTCCGCGTTCCGTTGAATCGCGCGGGGACGCTGCATCGTATCGGCAAGCGTGCCAGCTTCTTGCTCCAGGAACTCGGCCGCGAAGCGACGCATGCGGAGATCGCCGAAGGGATGGACATCACGGAAGAGGAAGTCGCGAAGACGATGTCGATCTCGCAGACGCACCTCTCCCTCGACGCACCGATGACGCCGGGTGAGGACAACAAGCTCCTCGACTACCTGCCCGACAACCTCAATCCGACGCCGGACGAACTGACGTTCGAGAAGGCGCTCACGGAGTCGATCGAAGAGGCACTCGCGCACCTGAAGGAGCGCGAGTCAAAGATACTTCGTCTCTATTTCGGCCTGGACGGCGAAGAGCCGATGACGCTCGAGCAGATCGGATCGTTGCTCGGCATCACGCGCGAGCGGGTGCGGCAGATCAAGGAGAAGGCGTTGTCGCGCTTGCGCCACGTGTCGCGCGCTCGGGCTCTCGAGTCGTATCTCGGATAGTTCTGCCTTGTGGTTGGTTTGTTGCGCCCGACGTCGGTCGCGCGCATTCGTTCCGACGGCGGGACTCGACGCACGGCTCCGCCGCGGCGCGAGACGCCGTCTCCACGAACGCGCGCGCCCTCCTTCCCAATCCGACATTCCACTGCAGTGGTTCGCGTTACTTCGAGTGCTCGGGCTTGGGCACGTTGGCGCACGCTGCGTGCTGCACCGTCCGAAGCTCCGCTGAGTGTGCGGTGACGTATCGGATCGCGTTCGCCTCACCCGCATTCCAGAATCGCCACGCCGCGTCGCGATCCTGGCGCTCCACCGCTTCCGACGTCGGGCCCCAGCGACGAAGTAGCGTTTTCGCCGCATCGCATTGTTGCTCGTCCTCGGCAACTCGGAGCGGCGTACCGTCGGCGAACAACGGAGCGGCATGCAGCGTTGCACGCGTCGCCACCTGCGCGGCATCGGCGCCCAATTCTGACATATGCCGGAGATCAAGCACGCCATCGGGAAGCCGATGTGCGGTTGCGGCGCGGTCGATATTGAACTGCGCCACAACGGCGTCCGGCGCAATTGCATTGAGCGCCGCGAGCACTGTCAACCCCGACACGGCGACGCCCGCGATGAATGTCCGACCCTGTCCGCGAAGCACTGTAAGAGCAAGCCACACGAGTACGAGACCAAGCCATCCCATGAAAACCAGTGGATAGAACCGATCGACGGTCAGCCCGAAGTAGTGCACGTAAAGTTGCATGCGCGTGACGGCCGAGAAGATGATTGCGCCAAGGAGGGCAATGATCGGTAGCGAAAGCAGGGTGTGTCGGCGCTGCAGCGCTTGGCCCGGCTGGAGCGCGGCACGCGTCGCGACGAGGAGAGGAACAACGAGCATGACCACCCACACCATCTCGAAGAATCCCTGTCTCGCGTATTGTGCGGCGGTCAACCCGGTACGCGCGTGGAGGAAACTCTCACCGCCAAAGAACCACCCAAGTTGCGCGACGACGAATGCGGCAAAGAGCACATTCAAGGTGCCGAGTGCGGTGGTGATGTCGAGCAGGCTTAGGCCGAATGGAACGGAGTCAGGGGCGCGTCTCGCCTGAAGCTCGGGGCCGAACGCGCCGTGCGCCCAGCCGCTGACGAGCCAGCTGTAAAAGCCAACGACGAACAGATGTGACGCGATCAGCGCCATGTCGACGTGCGGCAGCTCGACGAGACTCGCGAAGATTGGATCGGCGCCGCGCAGCAACGAGCCGAAGACAAGGAGCAGGCTGCCCGCGATGAAGATCGAACGGACCGCGGGCCGCGCTCGAGATGCCATGCGCCCGCGGACATCGGTTGCAAGCAACTCGCGAATGGCGATTGGTGCGAAGCCGAGTAAGACGTTCTTCGCGAGAGTGGCCGCCGCCCACACCGTGTCGCGAAAGCGTTCGGCGAGAAGTGCCGCGCGACCGTTGCCGAGTGAAATGCCGGCCATGGCGAGTGAACCAATGGTCGCGAAAACGTCGAGAGCGTGCAGCATGTCAGAGTAGCGCCACGCC
>JBDTXZ010000400.1:0-4426 GCA_040005935.1 bacterium
CACCGAGATTCCGTTCGAGGCAGACGTTGTGCAGGCGCTTGGCCCTCACGTCGCGTTCGATTATCGCGTGCCTGATTCAACGATGTTCACGATCAAGCAGATTCGCGATGGAACGCCGAGCCCTGATGGCAAGCGACTCGCCGTCGTCGCGCTGGACCGCTTGTACGTGATGGACTACCCGAACGGCACGCCGAAGCGACTCACCAGCGCCGATCGTGGCGAGTTCGAGCCGGCGTGGAGTCCTGATGGGCAGTGGATCGCGTACACCACTTGGGATGACAGCATCGGGTATCTCAATCGCGTGCGCAGTGACGGCGGCGGACGTCCGCAGCGGCTGACGCCGCAGGAAGGAATGTGGACGAATCCCGTTTACACGCCCAATGGGGCGCGCATTGTGGCGACTCGTGCGCCCTCGCGCGCGTTCCGCACGAGTGGCGGCGTTGGCGGTCGTGGAGGCGGCGCTGGTGAACTGATGTGGATTCCCGCCTCGGGCGGCCCGGCAACATTTATCGCTGACGGCGCCGGCGACGCGCACTTTTCGGCGCGCGATACATCGAGGGTCTTCGCGTACACGGGTGCTCGCGGGCTGTACTCCATGCGCTGGGACGGCACTGATATCAAGCAGATTCTCCGCGTCGTCGGTCCGCCGCCACCGGGCGGCGGCGGCGGTGGCGGACGCGGTGGCAATGCAGGCTGGGTGCAGATCTCGCCTGACGGGCAGCATGCGCTCGCGCAGTTGAACACGGATCTCTATTACATCCCGGATATCCCGTGGCCGGGCGGCCCGGAGCCGACCATCACTGTTGGCGCAGGGCGTGGCGGCGGCGATGGTGGCGGTGACGCGGCGGCTGCTGGCGGTCAGGCGTTTCCGTCGCGCAAGGTCACGGACATCGGGGCGCAGTTTCCGCGATGGGGTGCTGATAACAACAGCATTCACTGGTCCATCGGCAACGCGCATGTGGTGTACGATATCGCGCGCGCAACTGCATTCGAGGATTCAGTTCGCAAGGCGAATCCGGCGCGCGGTGGCGGTGCGGCTGCGCCTGCCGACACAACAGGCGACGCTGCTGCGGGGCGCGGGGGTCGAGGCGGGCGTCCACCCCTGCCGACCTACAAGCCGATCGAGACGCGGATTCGCCTGAATGCGGCGCGTGACATCCCGAGTGCGACCGCCGTGCTGCGTGGCGCGCGTATCATCACGATGAAAGGCAGCGAAGTCATCGAGAAGGGCGACATCGTGATCACCAACAATCGCATCACCGCGATTGGGCCGAGCGGTTCTGTAACCGTGCCGGCTGGTGCGCGAGACATTGACGTGAGTGGCAAGACGGTTGGCCCCGGCTTTGTTGACACGCATGCGCATTTGCGTGTGGCGAACAGCGTGCATCGCGATCCCGTGTGGAGCTATGCAGCCAACCTTGCCTATGGCGTCACTGCTGCGCGTGATCCACAGACTGGTTCCACCGACGTGTTGTCGTACGAAGACCAGGAGAAGGCGGGCAAGGTGCTCGCGCCACGCATCTACTCCACGGGGCCGGGCGTGTTTGCCGCGGAGAACATCCGCAGTCTCGACAACGCGCGCACGGTGCTGAAGCGCTATGCCGAGTACTACGACACCAAGACGATCAAGGAGTATCAGACTGGCAATCGCGAAGTGCGCCAGTGGGTGATTCAGGCGGCGAATGAGCTCAGGCTCATGCCGACGACCGAGGGTGGCCTGGACTACAAGATGAACATGACGGAGGCCATCGACGGATACAGTGGTCACGAGCACACGATTCCCACGTATCCGCTACAGCCCGATGTGATCCGCCTGCTGCAGGAATCTGGAATTACGTATACGCCGACGATCATTGTCGCCTATGGCGCGCCGTGGGGAGAGAACTACTGGTACGAGCACATGGATTTGCTGCACGATGCCAAGCTGCAGCTCTTTACGCCGTGGAGTGATCTCGAGGGCAAGATCCTCCGGCGCGGCGGATCGGCGGGCGCGGTGACCACGATGGCGCAGGCTGGATGGTTCCACGACTCGCAGTATCCGATGAAGCTGGTGGGCACCGACATCAAGCACCTGATCGATGCGGGCGGCAGCGCGGGCGTCGGCTCACATGGCCAGCAGCAGGGTATCGGCTACCATTGGGAGTTGTGGAACATCGGCATGGGTGAGGGCATGACGCCGATGGATGCCCTCAAGGTGGCGACGATTCTTGGTGCGAATGCGCTTGGCCTTGGGAAGGACATCGGATCGCTGGAGGTTGGCAAGATGGCCGACCTCCTCGTGTTCGACAAAAATCCGCTCGACGACCTGCGCAACTCCATCGGCATCAAGTACGTGATGAAGAACGGCCGGATGTATGATGCGACGAATCTTGACGAAGTTTATCCGCGCAAGGTGAAGGGCGCGCCGTTTCCGTGGAACGAAGATGAATCCCCAACGCGGGATACGCTCTCGCCGAAGTGATTGAACAGAATCAGCGTTGAGGATGGGGCACGAGTTGGCGCCCCATGCCTCAATGCTTCTGTTTGCCCATCATTCGGGAGGCGCGGCCCCTTCAGCGCCAACCCAGTCGTACGACCGCTCGCCGTTCGTCAATCGCCAGCGCGTCGGGTACACCGTCTTCTGCCAGTCGAGCGGCTCGCCCAGTGGTTGCGGGCGCGACGCAAACGCCATCGCGCTCTTGAGATCCTTGCGTCGCCCGGCGTCCAGCGCATCCGGCGAGAGTGACACGAACAACATCGTTCCGCTGCGCGCCAGCAGGTCGAGCCACTGGCGATTCTGCTCCCACGGAATTGCATTCGTCACGCCGACGCAGTCCGCGTCCGCGGTATAGAACGCGCCGTGTTGTGCGCCGCGAAACGCGAGTGTGTTCACGCCCATTTTTCGCACGCGTCCCCACTCGGTTCCGCTCGTGTCGTCACCGATACGGCAGATCTCGAAGTGGCCCGCCGACAAGTGACTCACCGTATTGCAGCCGATGATGAGCGCGCCGCCAGCCGCGGCGCGAATAGTTCCGTAAAGGTCGTCGATCACTTCAGCCGTCGTTCGCGTTGGACCCGTCGAGAACGTCCATCCGTCCTTGGTGAGCGACGTTCCCATCTGAAATCCCCATCGACCAAAAAGATCGTACGTCGAGTAGTCGTGCTTGATGAGATCGAATCCCCATTGCCTTAGGCGACTGAAGTCTTCGGTGATCTTCTGCCGCACCTCTGGCACGGTGGGATCGAGCACATTCTTTTCGCGCGACAGACGCCAACCGGCTGGCGTATCCGCACTCGCCTCCAAGGGGCGAATCCACACGCCCGGTCGAGCACCGATGTGCTTTACCTTCGCGACCAGTCCAGGCACATCCGGAAATTTGTCATTCCCCTTATCCCACGTGCCCGCACCCAGCTTGTCCTTTCCTCGGCCCGGCTGCCACCCGTCATCGATCACGGCAAAGGGCCGATTGCCACCGGTCGGCGAAAGCTCGACGATGCGCTCTGCGTCGCCGAGTACGGTGGCCTCGCTGTTGTTGCCGTAGGCGTAGTACCAGTCGTTGCTGCCATAGACAGGCTCCGAAGGAAGCTTTGGCGTCGTGCACATCTGCTTGCAGAAGGCGTGCACTGCGGCGAATGGCGATTCGTTTGGCTTGCCCTGCCGGCAGACGACTTCACACGCCGTGAGTACGCGCGCGCCGAGTTGCACGCCCGCCGCTCCGCTGCGTACATCGGCGAAGAGACTGATGCCGTTGGCGTCCACTTGCCAGAAACAGAACGACTTCGCGCCTGTGCGCACTCCGTACGCGTGCGTCAGCGCGCCGTCCCATGCAGCGACGTACCACGGCATGGCGCGATCGGGGGCAAAGCCGCGCCACTCGAGGTCGCCGTAACCGCGCTCCCATGCGTCGCCGAGTATCAGGCGAATGGCGTCGAGCTTGCCGCGCCAGCGAAGGTGGAGGCGTTTTACAGCGACCGTCGGTGACGAAAGGTCGACGCGTAATGCGTTTGGTGTTTCGAGTGTCGCGACCGTGAGCCCGCCCGCTCCGCTCCAACGGCCTCCGGGCGCCGCGACGAGTCGCTGGCTTCCGGATGCTGATTCGACAGTGACGGAATCGGGAGCGCGTTGCAGGTCGAGAAAGCTGCGCGGAGGCGCGTGATTTCGCGTGGCGGAGGCCGGGTGCGAATCCGCGAGTGCGATGGTTGGGAGTGCAATCCCAACCGCGGAGGCGGCGCTTTGCTGGAGGAACTGTCGGCGGGAAGTCACTGTGGGTGCGTGGGCAAAATTGACGTGATAGAGCAGATTTCGCGATTGATGTCGAAATTGAGCATTGCTCATGTTGAGTAACTGAATCGACTTGCGATCCAGTGCCGACAAACGTGTGGCGCTCAACGCGCAAGCATAAGTGCAGATCCTTCGACTCGCTTCGCTCGCTCAGGATGACAACGG
>JBDTXZ010000401.1:0-4418 GCA_040005935.1 bacterium
GCCGGTGCCGGCGTACCCGCGAGGGCCATCGTAGGCTTTGCGCGAGCGGAGACTGGGTCACCGTTGTCGCCGGCAGATCGCATGACGTACGCAGCCGCGCTCGCGCGTGCCGGCAAGTCTGCAGACGCGATGCGCACGTACGCCACGATTAGCGATGATGCGGCGCTCGGTGCCCTTGCGGGGTATCAGCGAGCGCGCCTGCTGGCTCAATCGGGCGACGGAGCCGCGGGCCGCGCAGCGCTCAAGACAATCATCGAGAAACACTCCACGGTTCGCGGCGCTGCTGCGCCTGCGTTGCTCCTCCTTGCGGACCTTCAAGTCGATGACGGCGATCTTGCGGGCGCGTCGCGGTCGCTCCGGGAACTCGTCACGCATTTTCCCTCGGCGTCGCAAGCTCCGCTCGCGCGTTTCCGCTCTGGCCTGATCGACTGGTCGACGTCTCCATCCAGCGCCGCGGTCGCATTCGATTCGCTTGCAGCGCTTCATCCATCGGACGAAGAAGCGATCGCTGCGCGCTATTGGGCCGGGCGTGCGTATGAAAAAGCCAACAAGAAGAACGAAGCCGAGTCGCGCTGGCAAGCGATCATCCGGGCGTCACCATTGAGCTATTACGCGATGCGCGCAGCGGAGCGCCTGCACGCGAGCGCGTGGACGCCCCCCGCAGGCAGCGACACGGCCGCACACGTCGCCAGTGTGGACAGCGCCGTGCGCCGAATCAATGCTTTACGCACGCTCGGCATGGACGTCGAGATGCGCTTCGAGACCGATGCGCTTGCTGCACGTGCAGAGCGCACGCAGGTAGACGCGCCGGCAGTTGCACAGGCGCTATACGAAATCGGCGAACCGGCGCGTGGCCTCCGCATCGCGCTTGCGGCGATCGATCGCGGCAATGCGTCGCGCTCGTTGTATCGCGCGGCGTACCCGGTGCTCCACACCGATGCGCTCGTCGACGACGCGAAGAAGAACGGCCTGGATCCAGCACTCGTCGCGGGACTGATTCGCCAGGAGTCGAGTTGGAATCCTCGTGCGGTCTCTCCGGCTAACGCCCGCGGACTGATGCAGCTGTTGCCGAGCGTCGGCGCATCCATCGCCGCAAGCCACAAGTTTCCGCTGTGGAACAACGCACTGCTCCTCGAGCCGGACGTCAGTATCGAACTTGGTACAGCGCACCTCTCGTCAAGCCTCCGGCGCGACACGCCGCCGGAGCGCGCACTAGCTGCGTACAACGCTGGCGGCTCGCGCGTTGCCCGATGGGTGAAACGCCCGGGCGCCGAAGATCCGGAGCTGTTCACCGAGTGGATCCCGTTTACCGAGACGCGTGATTATGTGCGCGTGGTGCTCCGCAATGCGGAGGTCTACCGGATCCTGTACGGATTGAAATAGGGCAAGCGAAACGACCGGAGCGCTGTGCGCCCCGGCCGTTTCCGTACTCACCCGATCTGGCAGCCTTACCAGCCCGGCGCCAACTGGAGTCCATACACCCAGTTATGTCCTGGCCGCTGGAATGGGTGCGCCCAGTACGCTTCGAGCACCGCATACCCCAGCACATTCACGCGCACCGAGGCGCCGGCGCTCACCACCGGAATGCGCAGTTTCTTCTGATCGGTGCTCAGTGTCGGGGGCTGGCTCGCATTCCATGCTTCGCCGGCATCCACAAACGGTGAGAGCGTCGTCGGCAAGTACGGGAAGTTGAACAACCCGTACTCCGGGACACCCAACACTGGAATGCGAATCTCGGCGCTCATCAACGCAATCCGGCTGCCAAGCAGGCGGTAATACGTCTGACCTTCGCTCTGGTCCAACGACCCGTAACTGTAACCACGCATCAGCGTTTCTTCGCCGAGGAACAGTGGATACATGCGCAATGAATCTTCGCTGCTGCGCCCGTAGCGCCCGTAGTGCAGCGCACGGAATGCGAACGTGATGGGACGCGCGAAGAAATACTTGCGGTAGTCCGCGAGCAATGCGTTGTACGTCAGCGTTCCAGCCGTGGGCGACACCTCGAAGCGGAAGCGCTCACCTTGAATCGGATTCGTGAACGCGGAATACGAGTTGTCGCCAACGTACGCCGCAGATCCAGACGCGTAGTACACCGGATCATACGACGGGAGATTCGTCACCGTCTGGTTGACCGGGTTGCCAAAGGCGTCGAAAATGATGCTCTGGACCTGCGTGCTGTACCCGATCCGCGTTAGGTTCGCACCAAACTCGATGCGTCGCGTCGACGAGAACGGGTAAGCCGTGCTGAGACCCGTTTGGTCGAGGAAAATGCGCTGCAGCACAAAGTCCTGCGCGAACAACCCGTTGCTCGATGACGTGTTGCCGTAATACGCATACTGATACGGAATGTGCTCGATCGACGCGCCCCAGTTCCAGCGATTCTTGAGATTCGCATACTGGAGTTGCCCGCCAATATCCTGGACCGTGCCGTTCGCCTGCACTGCCAGTCCAACCTGCCGGTCGCTGAGCTGGTCGCCGAACAGGAACGAGACGCCGCCAACCACTCCCGTTCCGAAAGGTCCGCCCGCCGATACGCCGAGCGCCGGCTGGCCAACCGCATCGAGGGCGAATGAGGAATGGTACGTCTGGGTGGAAAACTCTCCGCCCGTCGCGAGCCCTGTGACGGGATCCTTCAGGTAGTTCGTCACGGTCGCTCTGCCCGGCGTGTCACCAGGCGGGAGCACCCCAGCCGATACGACCGCCGCACCCGGTACCATCTGCTCGCCACGCGTGCGTGATGCGTCGAGCGCGTAAACCGCGTAGCCCTGATCCTCGAAGACCGAGAAGAGCATGCGGCCCGTTGACGGCGCGACGGTCAGCGCTGGCGAGGTGGCCGTGATGCCGCTGACGCCCGTCGATAGCCGAGTCACGCGAAATGTTGCGCCGCTCGCGATGTCGTAGCGATAGATGTCGTTGAAGCCGTCCTGATCGCTGATGAAGAACAGGTTCGTTCCGTCCGGCGAATACTGCGGATTGAGATGCTTGCCGTGAGCGAACGGTGAGTACACTGTGATCTTGCCGTTGTCGACGTCGATCGTCGCGAGCTGCAGATCGGAGAACGTCATTGTCTCGAAATTCGTGGACGGGCCACGATCGCTCGAGAAGGCGATCGTCTTGCCGTTGGGTGCCCACGTCGGCTGAATGTCGCCGTATCGATCGTTCGTCAGTTGCCGTACGGTGCCGGCCGCGATGTTCAGCAGGTAGAGATCGGCCAAGCCGCCCTGCTGTCCGGAGAACGCGATCGTCTGACCATCCGGCGACCACGCGATGTTCGAGATTGCGCCAACGCCCGGCACGCGAATACGACGTTCGATGCTACCCGAGTTCACGTCGAGCAGCGCGATTTCGTGATTGCCCTCGGCCTGCGCAATGAACGCGAACTTCGCGTTGTCAGGCGACCACGCCCCCGAGGACGAAATGAAGGTGATGGCGTCGAAATGCGAGTTGCTGGTTGGTCCAGCCAGCTTCTTGATGACGCGACCGGTCTGGGCGTCGGCGACGAACAGTTCGATCTCGAACAGTCCGCGACGCGCGAAGAATGCCACGAGCTTGCCGTCAGGGCTCACCTGCGGCGCGAGATTCATCTCGCCGCTCTTGCGGTTGATCTGGAGGATGGGATCGCCCGCCTGGTTCGGCCGCGTGCGACCCTCGAGCACTGGCAGGTAGGCGCGCCGCGTCGAGGCAATCCAGTCCTTGGAAAGCGAATCGGTGGAAATGCCGAGCACGCGTCGAATGCCATCTTCGAAGCCGACGCGAAGTGACGTGCGGTAGACGTCCACCACGGCGCGATCGCCCCAGCGTCCTCCCACATACGCCCACAGCGCCTGGCCGTAGCGATACGGGAAGAAGCGTGGGTCGGTGTTGAGCTGATGGATCGTCGGCAACTTCTCTCGCTCCGCGGCGTCGCGCAGCCACATGGCCGTCAGCGGATTGTCGCGTCCCAGCGAGAAATACTCCGCCATTCCTTCGATCAACCACAGCGGCAGCGCATTCAGGCGCTGAAGTCCGCCCGGGCCGGCCTCCGCGACGCTGTACTGGAACACGTGTACCAACTCGTGGCCAAGCACGTGGTCGTTGTCCTGGTTGATGCCGGTGAACGGCATGACGACGCGAGTGCGCAAGCCCTCCGTCACACCGCCCGTACCCTCGGACAGTTCCTCCCCCACGACGTTCGTCTGCTGGAAATCAGGCTGGTCGGCATAAAACACGATCGATTTGCGGTCGAACGTGTGCCGGAAGCTGTCGGAATGTCGCGCGTACCACCGCTCGGACAGCCGCCCCGCGTCGTGCACGAGGAGCGACTCCGCCGGATAGAAGTAGAGATCGAAATGCGGCGTCCGCATGATGCGGAAGTCGAAATGCTCGTACTGGACCTTGTTGCGGCCGAAGTACTGTGCTCCCCCGCTGCCGGGGAGTCC
>JBDTXZ010000402.1:0-4414 GCA_040005935.1 bacterium
GAGGGTGGGAAGGTGAAGGATGTCCGAGTGTTCGGTACGTTCGACAACCAGAAGGCCGCGCCGAGGAATGCGCTCTTCAACGTGGCGTCGCTGACGAAGCCGATCGTCGCGCTGACCGTCCTCAAGCTCGTCGATGCGGGACGATGGGATCTGGATGCGCCACTCTCGCAGTTCTGGATCGATCCGGATATTCGCGGCGACCCACGACACCAGAAGCTCACGACGCGCATCATTCTCAGCCACCGAACGGGCTTTCCGAATTGGCGCGGAAAGCAGAAGCTCGCGTTCACCGCAGACCCGGGCTCTGTCTATGGCTACTCGGGTGAGGGGTTCGAGTATTTGCGTCGAGCCGTTGAGAGGAAGTTTGGACAGACGCTGCAGCAGCTGTCGGATTCCATATTGTTCAAGCCTGTTGGGATGACCGCGACGAGCTATGGATGGACCGCGCGACGTGATGCGTCGCTCTTTGCGGAGGCTCATGACAGCAATGGCGTGAAGATCGCGGAGCCCAAGCTTACAACACCAAACGCGGCGGACTGGCTCGTCACGACAATCGACGACTATGCGCGATTCGCCGCGTACGTCGCGCATGGTGCGGGTCTATCGCCTGCGCTGTTCGCGGAGATGGCGAAGACGCAGGCAGCCGTAAACGCAAGGAACAACGAATTCATGGGCCTCGGTTGGGAGGTGTTCCGCGACCTCTCTAACGGCGAGTACCTGCTGCTGCACACGGGCAAAGACAATGGTGTCGCGACACTTGTGGTGATTCTCCCGCAGTCGCGCCGCGGCCTGGTGGTGTTTACGAACGGCGAGAAGGGTATGGACGTGATGCTTCGCGTACTCAAGTCCGCGCTGCACGTGAAGGAATTGACCCCGTGAGCGCGGTCTATCGCGGTTACCGTGTCTCGCGCAGTTTCCGCGTGCCGCGTCCATCGTGCGGGATCTCGCACATCGTGGGCGGCTGACAGTCCGTGCATTTTGCCGTAGCATTGGAGAACTTGTTACTGGATTCGCAACAACGCGGGCTCATCGCGCTTGCGCGCCGCGAGCGACTTCCTCCAACAAAATTATATGCGTATCCTGCACCTGATCGCTGTCTTGTCGCTCCTGCCAGCGATGGCGGTAGCACAAGCCGGAAGAACCCAAATCGTGATGCTGGGCACGGGAACGCCCATCCCGGACCCCGATCGCAGCGGCCCCGCCGTCGCGATCATCGTTGACTCCGTGGCGTACCTGTTCGACGCCGGAACTGGCGTCGTCCGCCGCGCTTCCGCCGCCGGCCGCAACGGCGTGAAGGCGTTTTCTCCGCGCGGTGCATCGACTCAGTCATCGGGTCAACCATCGCCACGCTTTGATCGCGTCTTTCTCACCCACCTCCATTCCGACCACACACTCGGCCTCGCCGACGTGATTTTCACTCCCTGGATCCAGGGGCGTGCAGCGCCGCTCGACATCTATGGCCCACCAGGAACCAAACGCCTTGTCGCTGGAATCCTCGACGGAAACGCCGAGGACATCGCTGAGCGCCTTAGCGCGTCCGGTGGCCCGTCGCGCGATGGCTGGAAGACCGTCGTACACGAGATCGAGGAGGGAATGGTCTTCAAGGACTCACGCCTAACCGTCCGCGCATTCGCCGTCCCACACGCGGGATGGAAGTATGCGTTCGGCTACCGCATCGAGACGCCGGACCGCGTCATCGTCCTGAGCGGCGACTCACGCGCGGACTCGCACACGGCGAACGAGTGCAACGGTTGCGACGTGTTGATCCACGAGGTCTACTCCGACAGCGGCTTCGCGACATTGCCAGCGCTCCGACAGGCCTACCATGCCCAGGCGCACACGTCGGCTACACAATTGGGAGACATCGCCACCCGCGCGCGACCCGGTCTATTGATCCTCTATCACCAGCTCTTCTTCAGCGCCTCCGATGAAAGGCTGCTGCGCGAAGTGCGATCGCGCTTCTCCGGTCGCGTCGTTTCCGCGCGTGATCTCGACGTCTACTGAATACCCAACCTTCACGAAACTCCATGCACAGATCATTCGTCGTTCCGGCGTTCCTGCTCGGCGCCGTCGTCAGCGGCTTCGCCGTCAACGCACTCCCTGCACGCGCGGCATCGGCGCCAACGGCAACTGCGCGGCCCGATTTAGCGGCGGACCGCGTCTTCGAGATCCGGACGTACACCGTTGCGCCCGGTCAGATGCCGCTGCTGTACAAGCGCTTCCGCGAGCACACCATGCAGATCTTCGAGAAGCACGGGATGACGAACGTGGTCTACTTTACGCCGGCCGATACCGCGCTTGCACAGACGACGCTCGTTTATGTGCTCGCCTACCCGAATCGCGAAGCCGCCACGAAAGCTTGGGCAGATTTCCGCGTCGATCCGGAATGGAAGCAGGTGACCGCGGCCTCAGACGCCGAGGGGCTGAAGGTGCTCAAGGCGGAGTCGCGGTTCATGTACCCGACGGACTTCTCGCCCATGAAATAGCCAACCGTCACCAATTCCAGGTAACTGCGCAGTGAGTGCTCGAAACATATATGAATCCCGCAACAAAAGGCCCCTTCAGGCCATGAAAGGGTGCTCGACTCCATCGACGTCCGCGACATCTTTTCATCGACTTCTTCCGTCGGCGCCCATGGATGATTTCGACGAACAGCCACCGCAACACAGCGAGCAGGAATGCTCGACTCGGCTCGACAGTCTTCTCCTTTCACCGGCCAGTCTTCTTGATGAATTGGCGCCGGAAGGTTGGGAGCAATCACCTGGAATTTCACCTTGGATCCTTTCGCGGCTCGGCCGGTTTCATCGCCGAAGAGCTTGGCCGCCGGTATCCAGACATCGCGGCACACACAGGGTATCTCGACTTCTACATGGGAAGCATCTGGATTCACGATCGCGCGGATCTCCGACCACTGTACCGCTGGATGTTCGGGCAGCTCCGTAGGTCCGGCTGTTCGTGGCGCTACTCATTCCCGCGAATTCATCTCCTCTCGTTTGCGGAGCCCGGGGATACGTCCGATCCACTCGCGTACGATCCGAGCACGGCGATCGAAAGCGAGCTACGCCGCGCCGAGTTCGCGCGACAGACTGAGGAGTTTAGGGAGCATTTCGATGAGATCCGCCGCGAGGCGGTCGCTGACGCCCTCCGCCAGCCACCGCCTCCGATCGTCGCAGCGTATCGGGACGTGTACGGCCATTTACCTGACGGGTGGCCGCCACTGTGAGTGCATACATCGTACTGATACGCGGAGAGCCGTATCGGTCCTCTGACAACCTCGGTTATGCCGGATATTAAATGCATGACGGTTGATTCCGGCAATGATTCCTTACGCGGCAGCTCGCCGGCGCCGAGCTCTCGGCGACCACACATCCCTCGATTGCTTATCTTTCGAACATGACGTACGCAATGCGAGATGTCAGAGACGACGTTGCTCGGCGACAGATCGAGCGATATCGCGTCATGTCGCCGGCAGAAAAGCTCGCGCTCGCTGACTCGCTCTGGGATCTGGTCTGGGACGCGACGAAAGCGGGTATACGCATGCGCCAGCCGACCCTGACCGAACCGGAAGTGGAGCGCGCGGCCTCGAGCCAGTTGCGTCGTGCGCACGACTGACGTTGTCACTGCGTTTGCTCCCGGGCTCCTCGCCTCCGGGATTGAATGGATGATCGCCGGCGGAGTTGCGGCGATCGTGTATGGCGAGCCGCGCATCACACTGGATGTCGACATCGTGGCGGCAATCCGCCCGCAGGAAGCCGCGAAACTCACGGCACAGTTTCCCGGCTCACTCTACTACTGTCCTTCTCCTGAAATAGTCGCCGAGGAGGCCAGCCGCGATGCGTTTGGGCATTTCAACATTCTCCATCTGGAAACCGATGGACGCGCGGACGTCTACCTCGCCGGCCAGAGCGCGCTTGCACGCCGCGGGCTCGATCACCGCCGGTCGATCGAATTGATGGGTCTCACGGTACCCGTGGCGCCGCCGGAGTACGTGATTCTCCACAAGCTGGTGTTTCGTCAGCAAGGCGCCAGCGCCAGGCACCTTCACGACATCCGCAGCATGCTGCGCGTGCTCGGCGACTCGGTAGACACGACGGCATTGCACATGGAGGCTTCAGACATGGGTCTCGACCTGGAGTGGCGCGAGATGGAAGACCTGCGCGATTGACCTCGCTGATGAACACGGAACCGAACACGCTCCGGCTCGTCCCGGTCATCACTCCCCACGGTCGACTCACCATCGCTGCCGCGTGGGACGCGCCCGAGCTCCCCACGGAGCTGGGGGAGCGCCTCCGCCGCGCGTTCGCCGAGAGCTCTGGCGCCGGGCTGCTTCAGTTGGGGGGCGCGGAAATCGGCCTGCCCATGCCACCCGCATTCGCTTACTGGCGCGAGCTGGGCGCACGGTACGTCACCGCTC
>JBDTXZ010000403.1:0-4412 GCA_040005935.1 bacterium
ACGTCGGCGACGGCGTCAACGACTCCAACGCGGATTTGCGCGGATTTGGCGGATGCCCGCGGATTGCTCCTTGGTAGGCATGGATCTACGGTGTGCCCGACGGACACTCTGAGTCAATTGTTCGGCTGAGAATCCGAAGCGGCGCGCAAACTCTCGAGAGGAGGTTCAGCATTGTAACTGAACAGAATCACGGAGGTTTTTTCGTCTCCGCCGTGTGCGCCCGTTCGGCAGCTTGTTCGAAGCCGACCAACCGGCGAAATGAGCGCGTTGTAGCGGGAGTGCGCAGATTTGCCGTCGATTTCGGCGAGTCGCTCGTATAACCGGTGCTCCGGGTCAGACAGCGGGGCGGCGAGCTTCAACCCCAGTCGCGACAGCCGAGGCGCACCAATCGACATTAGGAGACCCATGTCGCTCTCGATGCCGAGCTCGAGATCTCGCGTACCGACTGCGACGAAGTCATCTGCTGGAAGTACGCGGGGCGCCATGAGAGACTCTACCGCTGCCCATTGCCGGGCGTCGTCGCCGGCAGGGATTGGTTGCCTCCAACCATACCCACCAACATCCCGACGACGACCACCGTCACAGCGCCCACCACATTGTGCCACAGAAAGGCCACCTGTGGCGCGCCGAAGTTCACCGCCCCCACTGCTGCCATGCCTGCGATCAACCCGATGAACGCGCCTCTCGCCCGCGCAGCTGGAATCATCGCGAGAATGAAGACGCCAAGGATGGAGCCGTAAAAGAACGACCCGAAGCGGTTGACCACCTCGATGAGCGATCCAAGCGTGGCTGCATAGGACGCCACGACCATCGCGAACAATCCCCAGAACGCGGTCGCGCCTTTGCCCACGGCGAGGAAATGCGCGTCGCTCGCTTCCTTGCGGTACCACCGGCGATAAAAGTCGATCACGGTGGCTGTCGCCAGCGAGTTGAGCTCTGCCGCGATGGCCGACATGGCTGCAGCCATCACGCCGGCGATGAACAACCCGGCAAGCCCGATTGGCAATTGCTCGACAACGAATCGCGGAATGATGTAGTTCACATCCTTCGACTGCTGGCCCGTCGTCTTCTCGACGAGCGCCAACGCCTCGCTGCGCACTGCGGTTGCCACCGAGTCACGATTACGGAACTCTTCCGTCGCCGCCGTTGCCGCCTCATCACCAGCTTTACGCGCCGCTGATACAGCGCGGGCCGCGTCGAGTCTCGCGGCGACGACGGTGTCGTAGCGCGACTGCAGGCTGGCAAGCGCGGCAGGCTGCGCTTCACGCACCTTTTGCTCCTGCACCGGGTTGTAGAGCATCGGCGGCTTTTCGAACTGATAGAACACGAACACCAACACGCCGATGAGCAGGACCATCGCCTGAAGCGGAATCTTCCAATAAGCGCTGATCAAAAGGGAGCTGCGCGCCTCGTCCACCGAGCGTGCCGTCAAATACCGTTGCACCTGGCTTTGATCGGTGCCGAAGTACGACAGCATGAGAAACGTTCCGCCAATGACCCCCGACCAGAACGTGTAGGTGTTCTTCAGGCTGAACGAAAAGTCGAACACGCGAAGTCGTCCCGTCGCACCGGCGAGATGCAACGCGTCGCTCGGTGAAACAGGAATGCGGACAAGGAGTACGGTGACCATCGCGGTGATGGCGACGACGATGAGCACCATCTGCTTGACGTCTGCCCACGTGACGGCCTGCACGCCGCCGATCATCGTGTAGAGGACCGTCGGCACGCCCATGATCAGCACGCACCACCCCAACGGCCAACCGAAGATTGCGGAGAAGACGACGGCCGGCGCTGCGAGGATCGTCCCGCACGACATCCCGCGTGAGAGCAGGAACAGAAACGCGGTGAGCGATCGCGTCTTTGCATCGAAGCGTCGCTCGAGAAATTCATACGCCGTGAACACCTTGGCGCCATGGAGAAACGGAACGATGGTGACGCCAAGGATGACCATCGCGAGCGGCAGCCCAAAGTAGAACTGCACAAAGCGCATCCCGTCCACGGCGCCCTGTCCCGTCGTCCCAATCATCGTGACGGCCGAGAGCTGCGTCGCCATCACCGACAGGCCGACGGCCCACCACGGCAAGTCGCGATTCGCGAGGAAATATCCCTCGATGTGTTTCGTGCCACGCGCGCGACGCAGGCCGTCGATGGCGACGTACGCCAGCCACGCGATGACGACCAGCCAATTGAGCGGATGCATGGCGCGCATCAGCGAGAGAACCGATGCTGAAGGAGCCAGAGGAGCACCAGCGTGACGACCTGCACGCTCATCACGCGCACGAGTGTTCGGCGAAATCGGCCAGCGGTGGGCGAGTCGTCATTCGGCTCAGTCATATGCGCCAATGTAGAGGCCGAGCGGTGCGCTGGGGAGCGGTCGTCGCGCGAAGACGCCTGATGACGGCAGGCCCCGTAATGCGTACCTTAGGATGAAGCGTCCGCATCTCGCGATTGCATCTCTGGCTGGCGAGTACTTTCATTTGACGAATACTCCTGTCTTGACCAGTACACCAAGGGTTTCCCTTGACGATCTCTACGGCGAGGAGACAGCGAATTGGATGCGCCTCACTCCGCAGGAGCGCTGGACAGAAACCATTCGGCTAGCATCCTGGTTCCACGCGCTCGGAGGCACGAGTGATCCCGATCCAGATCCTTCGAGTCCTTTCTACGATCCAGCAATTCGACGTCCCCGCCCTGTTGATGGGGGGGCAGGCCTGCGTGTTGTACGGCGCGGCCGAGTATAGCCGCGATCTCGATCTGGCAGTTCTGGCGACGGACGAAGGATTGCCGCGTCTCACGGATGCGCTACGTGCGCTCGACGCAAAAGTGATCGCCGTACCTCCATTTGAAGCGCGCTACCTGGAACGCGGACATGCGGTGCACTTCAGCATCCCGGACTCCGCGAGTTCGCCGTTGCGGGTGGATATCATGAGCCGCATGCGTGGTGTTGCGCCGTTCGGAGACCTTTGGGGGCGGCGAACCAGCATTACGCTGCCCGACGCAGAGCATTCGGTACCGGTAACTATCGAGTTGCTCGCGCTCGAAGATCTCGTGAGCGCCAAGAAGACGCAGCGCGACAAGGACTGGCCGATGATTCGTCGCTTGGTCGATGCGTCGTATGCCAGCGCGCGCGACGGTGAGGTTTCGCAGGAACAGGTGCGATTCTGGCTTTCCGAGTTGCGAACGCCCGAGTTTCTGCGTGAAGTCGTCTCCGGCTTTCCTCAGTTGGCGTTGGAGGCCGCTCGGCCAGTCGTCGTTGCGACTATTCAAGGTGGCGACATCGGTGAAGCGTTGGCCGCGGAACAAGCGCGTGAGATGGCGACTGACCGGATCTACTGGGCACCACTGCGTCAGGAATTGGAGGCATTGCGTCACGAAGCGCGTAGGATGTAACAGAAGGTGCACTGCTTACCCCAACATTTTCTCGAAATGCACTATCGAACTTTTGGCCGGCTCGGATGGTCCGTCTCCTCGATCGGATACGGCATGTGGGGCATGAGCGGGTGGACAGGCTCCGACGACGAACAATCCCGCACCGCACTCGATGCGGCCGTGCAACTCGGCTGCAACTTCTTCGACACCGCGTGGGGCTACGGCAAGGGCCACAGCGAGCGGCTGTTGGGAGAACTCGTGCGCGCGCATCCCGACACGCGTCTCTATACCGCGAGCAAGATTCCGCCGAAGAACTTTACGTGGCCGTCGCGGCGCGGCATGACGCTCGATGATGTGTTTCCACCTGACCACATCGAAGAGTATGCCACGCGTACGATGGAGAACCTCGGCATCGAGACGCTGGATTTGTTGCAGTTCCACGTGTGGGAAGACGCGTGGGCGCATGACGACCGCTGGTGGCGCGCGATGTCGTCGCTGCGCGAGCAAGGTCTCATCGGCTCCATTGGCGTCAGCGTCAATCGCTGGGAACCGTCGAACGTGCTCGAAACGCTGCGCACCGGTCATGTGGACGCGGTGCAGGTGATCTACAACATCTTCGATCAATCACCAGAAGACGAGCTCTTTCCGCTGTGCAAGGAGCTCGACATTGCGGTCATCGCGCGCGTGCCGTTTGACGAAGGGTCGCTGACGGGCACAATGACGATGGACACGCGCTTTCCGGAGTCCGACTTTCGCAGCATCTATTTTGGCGAAGAGAATCTCGGCCCGACGCTCGCCAAGGTGGATGCGCTGCGCCCTGATGTGCCCGCGCACATGACGATGGCGGACCTCGCGCTGCGCTTCATTCTCGCCGACGATCGCGTGAGCACGGTGATTCCCGGCATGCGCAGTATCGGCCATGTGCACTCGAACATCGCTGTGAGTGATGCGGCGCCGCTGTCGAGCGACATTATCGCGCAGATGCGTGCGCATCGCTGGGATCGCGAACCGAGCGAGTGGTCGAGCTGATGGTCCTGTCGTCC
>JBDTXZ010000404.1:0-4388 GCA_040005935.1 bacterium
CTCCGCTGTCCGCACTGCATTCGCGATGATATCGTGTCGGTGCGGTCGCTCGAGCCTGCCCTGGTGATCAAGGCGTGCGACGAGGCGCTCGATCTCTTTGGCGACGTCACCGCGAGCTTCACGGGCGGCGAACCGACGCTCCACCCCGGGTGGGACGAGATCGTTTCCGCTCTCGCACAGCGGGGCATCGGGTATCGCCTGGTCACGAATGGCTGGCACATGCGGCGCATGATGCCGTCGTTCGACCGTTGGCCGCCGTCGTACGTGCGATTGAGCCTCTCAGGTGCAACACGGGAGACCCACGATCACGATCGGGGCCGCGACAGTTTTCGGCGCGTGCTCATGGCCGTCGCGCTGCTGACGAGTCGTCAGATTCCCGCAGCGCTCTCCATCGTCATCGATCGTCGCGTGCGTCACGAAGTACGCGAAGCGGCGGATCTCGCCGAGAGCCTCGGCTGCCTCCGTCTGCACTACATCCTTCCGCAACCGGTGCCGGGCAGCGTTGCCCGTGACAGCGATCTCTCGCCGGCTGAGTGGCGGGTGGTCAGGGCGGAAATCGATGAGATTGCGCGTGATCCACAGCGACGCACCGCCATTCAGATGGACTACGGCGCTCCCGCCGTCGATGGCGAGACAGAAATGGTGTGCGATACG
Organism: bacterium; assembly: GCA_040005935.1. Lineage (GTDB taxonomy): Bacteria > Gemmatimonadota > Gemmatimonadetes > Gemmatimonadales > Gemmatimonadaceae > AG11. Next base: position 655 of record JBDTXZ010000404.1, read on the forward strand.
ATGAACCTCAAGCGCATCTATGTAGATGCCAATGGCTGCGTGTCGCTGTGCTGCCAGCTTTCGGAGTATGGCTTTTCCGACAGTGACGTGGTGGCGGACCTGCATGAGGTATCGCTGCACGACGCGTGGGGGCAGTACCTCGAGTCGATGACTCGGCTGCGCGCAAAAGCGGCAGCGTCGAATTTTTCCGGTGAGCTCGCCACGTTTCCCTGCCTGCGCTGTGCGCACGCGCTCGGTAAGCTGGATTGGTTGGCCACGAGTGCACCGGGGCCGTGGCAAGAGTTGGCGGCGCAAGGATGAGACTACCCACGGCACGCTTTACCGCGATTCTCGCGCTCTCGGCCATCGCATGCAGCGACGATTTACCGACGGCGCCGAAGGGCTATTCGCTCGTCAGTCAGGGGCGAGCTGAACGCGGGCTGATTGTGCACGTCGCACTGCAGCGCGACGGCGATACGACCGTCGTAGCCGCAACGGGAATTACAGCGACCCCCGTGGGTGCGGCGACGGTGTCGAGCAATGGGGACGTGCTGTTGACGAAGGCCGGCGCGACGACGATTGCGGCCAAGACTCCGGACGGCACCTCGGTGAGTCTCGTGATCAATGTGGCGGTTCCGCCGCTCATTGTATTCGACGGACGAGCCGCGGGAAATCGCGACATATATCGTGTTGCGATCGATGGCGGTGACATCACCCGGTTGACGACGCACGTCGCCGATGACGTGTATCCGACGTCAGTGGCGAATTCGGTGCTGTTCACGAGCTTCCGCGACGGAAATGCCGAGCTGTATACCGTTGGTATCGACGGCACGACCGAGCGGAAGCGCACGCAAACGTTGATCGGTGAGACTCAGCCGGCGCTTTCGCCCGATGGAAAGCACGTGACGTACACCAACAACGTGAGCAGCGTGAACAAGGTGTGGATCGGCACCATCGATCTCACGACTGCGTCGCTGATTACGGGCACGGCGCCACTCACGCCGGCGACATTCGGCAATGCGTTCGCGCCCGAGGCTTCGCCGTCATGGGCGCCGGCGTCAGACAAGCTGGTGTTCGTTGCAACGGCGACGCCGTCTGGCGGAGCCGGGTTGTTTACAGCGGCTGCAACGGCGGGTGTTACGCCAGTCATCGTTGCCGGGTCTGGCACGCAGGTGATCGAGGTCGAACCGTCGTGGAGCAGTGACGGCTTTTTCCTCGTGTACGCGGCTGTGGTGGGCAACGCGACGGAGATCTTCATTCGCGATCTCCGCACATCGGTGGTCACGCAGTTGACGCGCAATACCGGATCGAGTGGGCAGCCCACGTGGCTGCTCGATGGGCGTGTTGTGTTCACGACCTTCAGTGGCGCGAACTCGACGATTTCGTGGGTCGATCCTGCGCAGCCATTGGTGATTCACCCGATTGTGACGACAGGTTTGTCTGCGGAACATTCTGCCCCGGTGCGCCCATGAGTGGAGTGACTCTTTCGCCTGACGTGCTCGTCTCTCATCTGGAAGGAGAGGCGGTGCTGTTGCACATGGGGACGAAGCGTTACTTCCGTCTCAATCGGACTGGCGCGTACATCTGGAAGGCGCTCGAGGCGGGGTCGGATTTGGATTCGATTGCGCCGTCGCTCGTGGAGAGCTTCGAGGTGTCGCTTCCTGAGGCGGAGGCGGCGGTCAAGGCGCTTGTCGGGGATCTGGTTGAGGGGAAGCTCATCGCGGAGAGGTGAGGGCGCGGAGGTTAGGTGCAACTTCCTCTCGCGAACTGCCACCGCGAACCGCCACTGCCACTGCCAACCGCAGAGGGACGCGGAGGAGCAGAGGGCGCAGAGGAACAGCATCGCGCACTCCTGCATCACTGCGATGAACCACGTGCAGGTCCTTTGATTTGCTTCGCTCGCACAGCATGACAACGGGGCGCCCGTCCATTCCTTAAATGCAGTCCTCTGCGTCCTCTGCTCCTCCGCGTACCTCTGCGGTTAACGCGAGTTCTCGATTTTGTACCTAGGCCGCCTCCAAAGCACGTGCAGATCCTTCGACTCGCTGCGCTCGCTCACGATGACAGTTGGGGTTCTATCCACTTTTCTAGTGTTGTCCTTTGCGCCCTCTGCCTCTCTGCCTGCGGTTTCACATCTAACCCGACTCTGTTTACATCCCTCGCCACCGCACCACGTAGTTCATCCGGATGCGCATCCCCACCGCGCCCGCGTAGCCGAGCGCCACAAGCCGGTACGGCGTCCGTACCGCCGCGCCAAGCACAACGGCGAACCGCGGCGAAAGGCGTGACGCGAAAGAGAAATTCCAGCGCGACGCCTCCTCCACGCCGGTGCGCAGATAGCCGCTGATAAGACGCCACGCGTCACCCGGCGACGCGAAAAAATGAGGGATGTGATCGAGCAGCAGCGGAAATGACGCAGGTGATCCCTTGGGAAACCACAACGCCATCGCGTACTTGCCCGCCGCGATACGCATGAACGGATCACTCGCACGAGCGCTCGTTGGCCCGTGCATCGTCATCGCATGCGCGACCGCAAACGTTGCGGCGTAGAGCTCATGCGACGCGGCGCTGTTCAATGCGCGTTCGACTGCGTCAAGCTCCGATGGAGAGCAGTCGTCCAACGCATCCGCAACCAGCAGCAAATCGCGCAGATGCCCTCGGCGCAGCGGATGCTTGGTCGTCGTGTGCTGAATGCAGTACGCAACGTGTGCGGCAGGAGACAGTCGCCGGAGCCGGCGAAAGCCGCGAAGCGGTTGACTCTCCATTCCACCGACGACGTCCACACCGTAGCCGACTTCGAGCCCGTCGTGCACTTCGACGGTGAGGGACCCCGTCAGTTTGAATTGGCCAAACTGCGGCTCCAGGACGTATCCAGCCTGTTCGACGAGCGCTCGACCAAACGCGGCAACCTCCGCGTGGGGAAGCAACACGTCGAGGTCACCAAGATCGAATGCTTCGCCGCCGTCCCCGGCGTGAACACCTCCCTTGAGCACGACCGGCTCGACACCGAGGCGTTCCGCGAGTGAATCGATCACGACCAATTGCGCACGAGCAGCCATCACGCGCTGTAGTTCAGCCAGTGCTGCGCGTTGCAGCACGTCGCGTGCGCCGGTGGGAAGCGCCGAGGCGGCAGCGCCTAATCGTGCCGAGAGCGATCGCGGGCACGTTTCCGCGGCGAGGAAGAAGGCCCACGCGTCGAGTGACACGTTGGGCATTGCGTTGATCGCGTCGTGCGCGGTGACGGCGCGCGTACAGAGCGAAAAGGCCCATCGTCGAAGACGGAGGCACTCAGCGACGATATCCGTCGACACTACGGAATTGGCGTCGCCACTCGGCGCTGGGGACGCGATGGTTCTCGCAGACGCTCAGGCGTTGGTTCGTGTCGTTCCGCGAGGAGCTTGGCCGCGAAGCGTTGCGCCTCGCTGATGCGTTCGACTTCGATGGCGATTGATTCGACGGCTTGTTCGAGGCGATCGAATCGCGCGCCGCCCTCGAAGGTGTGTGGGGCGGGCGTGCTCGCGCCTCGGCGCCAGAGCGAGCGTGTTGCCGCGAGCACGATTGGAATGAGCACGAGGAGTCCGAATACGATTTCGACCTCGTGCACTGTGTGGCCAAAAATCGTTTCCGGCACACCGACGACGCTCACTCCGGGGCAGTCGACCCAACTCACGGCAGTGGCGGCGGACGCATCCGGCGCAGCGATTGCCAACCCCGGTATCGTCCTGTGGTCGTCGAGCGCCACTACGGTGGCAACG
>JBDTXZ010000405.1:0-4381 GCA_040005935.1 bacterium
AATTCATCACCGCCCCCTCGCATCGCGTCGTCCAGCTTCTTTTCCATGGTGCGGCGCTCGTCCAGCAGCTGCTGCACTCGACGTTCCACCGTGCTCACTGGAGACTTCACCAGTTCGGCCACGCGTGAGAGCGCGTGCTCATGAGCTTTCAGCCGCGCAAAGGCGCTCGGGCCCGTGAGTGCCTCTATCCGTCGTACACCGCTCGCGACGCCTGTCTCGCTCAGGATCACGAACAATCCGATCTCGCTCGTGTTGCGCACGTGCGTGCCGCCGCATAGCTCCATGGACACGCCGGGCACGTCGACAACGCGAACGATGTCGCCATACTTCTCGCCAAAGAGCGCCATTGCCCCCTTTGCACGCGCTTCGGGATACGGCATCTCGTTGGACGTCACTGGCGACGAGCGCCAGATCTCACGGTTCACGATTGCCTCGACGTCAGCAAGCTTTTCCGGCTTGACAGGACCGTGATGCGTAAAGTCGAAGCGTAGCCGATCCGGTGCGACGAGCGATCCAGCTTGATGAACGGCGTCGCCGAGTACATGGCGGAGCGCGGAGTGCATGAGGTGCGTCGCCGTATGGTTGCGCTCTGTGTCCCGCCGCCGGTGATTCGGAACGCGCGCCGCCGCCGGACCCCAGTGAAACTCACCGGTCAAACGACCGAGCGCGGCGGACCGTCCTTCAACCTTTCGTACGCCATCCACGTCGATGCGCCACCCGTCGCCGACGATCTCGCCTTCATCGGAAACCTGTCCGCCCGACTCCGCGTAAAACGGTGTCTCGCGCAGCAGCACCGCGACGCGACCACCGTCGAGATGCCGCAGCGCCGCGACCTCCGTCTGAATCTCGATCGCGTCGTAGCCAACGAAACGGGATGTTACGACGTCGGCCTCCGCCGGCACTTCCCAGCTGGCAAGATCATCAAGCGCATCGGCGGTGACGCCCAGCTTCCGTGCCTTCCGCTCGTCCTTGGATCGCGTGCGCTGTTCGAGCAACGCCGCCTCAAAGCCCGGGATGTCCACTGCGTAGCCGCGTTCATGCGCCATCAGCTCCGTGAGATCAATCGGGAAGCCGAAGGTGTCGTACAGGCGGAACGCGTCCTCGCCACTGATCGTGCCGCGCACTTCTGCACGACCCTGTGTGCCATGCACCGGCGCAAGTTGCTCGAAGCGCGACAGTCCACCTTCGATCGTCGCGAGGAACGACTGCTCCTCGACACGCGTGGTCTGCAGCAGATGCTCCGAGCGCGTCCGGAGTTCCGGATAGACGTCGCCCATCGACTCGATCACCGATTGCACGACATGCACGAGGGTCGGCTCGCGGCGCCCGAGCAGGTACGCGTGCCGAACTGCGCGACGAAGGATGCGACGCAAGACATAGCCGCGACCCTCGTTGCTGGGAAATACGCCGTCGCTCAGCAGAAATGCGACAGCGCGCGCATGATCAGCAATCACGCGAAATGAGGCGGGGTCCACGGAATTCGGCACGACGTCAGCGCCGCCTTTCCCGCCGGCGATCTTCACGCCCGCACGATGCTCGTCGTTCTCACGGCCCCAGTAGCTAAATCCAACTGTCTCTTCGACGGTTTTGATTAACGGTGCAAATACGTCCGTGTGAAAATTGTTCGTCACGCCCTGCTTCACCGCGGCAATTCGCTCGAGGCCCGCGCCGGTATCCACAGACGGCCGAGGCAACGGGTTCAGGGTGCCATCGGGCTGCTTGTCGAACTGCATGAAGACAAGATTCCAGATCTCGAGAAAGCGGCCGGACTCCGCGCCTTCAACGAACGCTTCCTGGGAAAAGTTCTCGCGCGTGAGATCGGTCCACTCACCCGCCGCCCCGTCAGGGAAGCGAAAGTCCGACGCGACCTTCGCCAGATCGACGTAGATCTCCGTACATGGGCCGCATGGCCCGGTATCCGCCATCTGCCAGAAATTGTCAGCGTCTCCGAGCCGGTAGATCCGCTCGGCTGAAATGCCCGCGATCTCCTGCCAGAGTGCGAAGGCTTCGTCGTCCGTGTAATGCACGCTGACACGGAGCAGCGCTGGGTCGATCGCGAGCTGGTCTGGCCCTGTCAACAACTCCCACGCAAAGCGAATCGCGTCGCGCTTGAAATAGTCGCCAAAGGAGAAATTTCCAAGCATCTCGAAGAAGGTGTGATGACGGGCAGTATGCCCTACCTGTTCGAGATCGTTATGCTTGCCGCCCGCGCGTACGCATTTCTGCGCCGTCGTCGCGCGTCGTTTCCCGTCCGGGGCGTCCTCCATGCCGAGAAACACTTTCTTGAACGGCACCATCCCGGCGTTGACGAACAGCAGTGTAGGATCATCAGCGGGTACCAGCGACGCGCTCTGCCGGATGACGTGCTGCTGCTCGGCGAAGTAGGCGAGGAAGCGGGAGCGAATCTCGGAGGCTAGCATAGGCTGCGAAATATAGGGCGAGCCACTGGCAGAGGGAGTCCAATAAGGTTGAGCGGCGAATGACCAACGCTGAATGGCGAACGGTGCAAGCCGTTCGCTCCTCAGTTCTCTTCGCCGCTGCTGCCATCATCTCCGCCGTTGTCCTCGTCCGCATTCTCTGCGAGCTCCTGCCCCACTGCTTCCATCGCGCGACGAATGTCGTCGCTGTCATACCCGCGACGCGCAAGAAACGCATACAGCCGACGACGACGAACCACCGGCTCATGCTTGGCAAGCGTGCGGAGCTTCTTCCGCGCCGCCGCCTCGACGACCTCTCGCTGGTCGATGCCTTCCTCATCGAAGACGAGCTCGATGGCTTCATTCCCTACCTCGCGCGCAACGCCCTTGCGCGCGAGTTCCTGTTGGACGCGACGACGCGATTGATTGGCGCCGAGCACTTTTGCACGGGTAAAAGACTGGGCGAATGCGAAGTCGTCGAGCAGCCCTTGCTCTTGCAGCCGCGCAATCGCACGATCAACGACACTCCGATCCGCTCCTTTGCGGACGAGCGCTCGCGCAAGTTCGGCAGAAGATCGCGCGCGAAACGCGAGCATGTTGAGCGCACGATCGTAAAGCGCGAGCTGCGCCGCCTCGATCGCCATCGCGTCTGCAAGACCGGAGACGTCGCGGCCCACGCGTAATCCAAGTCGCTCGATCGCGTCCAGCGAGAGCGTAACGCTTGCGATTCCGTCGACGAGAATGTGGAATCGACCAGGGTGTCGTGGTGCAGGTACGATTTCGGATATCACAGACATGCGACGAACGTATTTATCCAGATGACGCTAGCGATGCCGTTCATGTGGAAAGAACGGTGAGAATATCAGGACGACCGAGTATATCGAAAGCACTTTAGCAGGCATGCGATAACTCGTTCGCTATCAACATTTTCCGAGATAAAATAAGAAACCGAGGAGCATGCCCTGTCACGCTGGGGATTCCGGGCCCCATCGATTCCAGAGAACGACTCCTCGGCTCCTTACCCATCTAAACTACCACAGTGTTGCGCGGCAGGTCCATCAATTTCGTATCAGTTCTCGCTCGCATTTGCGGTGCCATCGCCAGAAATGCGCTCTTCCGAAAGCTAGCCTATTCTGCCTCGTCCGGCTCCCCCCCACCTACAGTCTGATCCACTCCGATACCGAGCACAACCTTCACCTTTTCCTCGATCTCGGCAAGGATCACCGGGTTGTCCTTCAGGAACATCTTCGCGTTTTCTCGGCCCTGACCGATCTTCTGGCCATTATAGCTGTACCAGGCCCCGGACTTCTCGATGATTCCCGACTCCGCACCAATATCCACCAGCAACGAGGTATGGCTGATCCCCTCGGCATACATGATATCGAACTCAGCCTGCTTGAACGGTGGGGCAACCTTGTTTTTCACCACCTTCACCCGGACGTGCGATCCGACGATCTCCTCCTTCTCCTTCACCGGGCCAATGCGACGGATGTCCAGGCGCACCGACGCGTAGAACTTGAGCGCCTTGCCGCCCGTCGTCGTTTCGGGGTTGCCGAACATGACCCCGATCTTTTCGCGCAGCTGGTTGATGAAGATGACAATCGTCTTGGACCGGGCAATCGACCCCGTGAGCTTCCGGAGCGCCTGACTCATGAGACGCGCCTGCAACCCCATGTGCGATTCACCCATATCGCCCTCGATCTCCGCCTTCGGAACGAGCGCAGCAACCGAGTCGATCACCACGATGTCCACCGCGCCAGAGCGCACAAGGATTTCGCAGATCTCGAGCGCCTGCTCTCCGGTATCCGGCTGGGAAATCAGCAGCGCCTCGACATCCACACCCAACTTGCGGGCATACTCGGTGTCGAGCGCATGCTCCGCATCGATGAACGCCGCGACGCCGCCCATGCGCTGCGCATTCGCCACGACGTGAAGACACAACGTCGTCTTCCCGCTCGACTCCG
>JBDTXZ010000406.1:0-4362 GCA_040005935.1 bacterium
TTCGCAAGTCCGCCGTTTCCTTGGCGCTGTGATCATCGTGGCCAGAGAGACCGATCCCGTCAATCTTCATCGGAACGATCGTGGCGATGAATGCGACATCGGCGGCACCGGCGCGAGACGGATCAACGCCGACAACCGATCCCGCGCCAATGTCGCGACTTGCCCGATCATACATCGCCAGCAACCGTTGGTTGCCGGCACTCGGCGCCATGGGCGGATATCCGTCGTCGAATGTGATCGACGCCGTCGTCCCCGGCAGATGCTCGGCGACGATCGCGCGCATCGCGGCCATCGTGCTCGTGAGCTGTTCGGGCGACACCGTGCGCATGTCGCCCGTGACCACGACTTCCTTGCTCACGACGTTGCGCTTGCCCGACGCCGTTCCATTCGTGCCGGCACTATCGAGCGTGAGATTCGATCCGCCGACGACGAGCCCGGGACTGAATGCCAGATAGCGCTCGCCGGAGAGCCTGGTGTAGAACGCGTTGAGGATGCGCGATGCCTCGAACACCGCGCCGGCACCGATCTCTGCGTTGAAGATCTGCGACGCGTGGCCCGCATTGCCACCCGTACGCAACGTCCAACTCGTCGCCCCTCTGCGTGAGACGACAGCAGTTTTCGGATCGCCGGCACCATCCTCGAATCCCAGTGCGGCGACTGCACCCTTGGCCGCATCGACGAGCGTGCGTCTCGCAGCACTGACGGGGTGGCCCGCTTCCTCCTCATCACCATCGAGCACGACGACCACGTTCATGCGCGACAATACACCAGCGTCGTGCAGCGCCATGAGCGCGTGGAGGATGATGACGTCGCCGCCCTTCATGTCGATGATGCCAGGCCCGCGAGCGGTGGAGTCGTCCAGCCGCTCGAATTTCTGGAAGGGACTCGTCGACTCGAACACCGTGTCCAGATGCCCGATGAGCAGCAACTTTGGCCCCGGACCAGGATGCTCAGCAACGAGATGGCCCGCGCGCCCAAACGCCGCGCCGTCTTCCCATCTGGTCGTGAAGCCAAGCGCGTCAAATCGCGGGCGAAGGACGTCGGCAACCTGCCGCACACCAGCAACGTTGTGCGTGCCGCTGTTGATGTTGACGATTTGCTCCAGGAGCGAGAGCGCCGCCGCGTTGTGCGTATCGACCGCAGAAACGATCGACTGTTCGGTATGCGAAAGCGCCGTGGGCTGCGCCTGCGCAAAAGCGCGAGACGCCACAAGCGTGAACAGGAGCGGAAGATTGATTGTCAGCCGAGTGCGCACGACCACTAGGCTAATCCGGCGCGTCCGTCGCGACAACCTCGTTCTCTGTGCGGGGGAGCGTAAGGGTAAATCGTGCGCCTTCGCCCAAGGCGCTCTCGGCGACGAGATCGCCATCCATGGCGCGCGCCAGGCTGCGGCTGATCGCGAGGCCAAGTCCAATGCCGCCTTCGGAACCCAGCCGGCCGTCGTTGATTTGCACGAACGGCTCGAAGATGGCTTCGAGCTTTTCCGCGGCGATTCCAATGCCCGTGTCCGTGACGTGCACCGAGACGACGGTTTCCGTGGCGTCGCAATCGATGTACAGTCGCCCACCGGGCGGAGTGAATTTGATGGCGTTGGAAAAGAGATTCACCAGGATTTGAATGATTTTTTCTCGGTCGCCGCGCAACGTCAGGACGTCGGCGCATGTGCGGTCGTAGAGGATCAGGCCTTTCTGGACGATCAACGGCTCAACGAGCGCCACCGTTGCTGAAAGGATCTCCGGAGCAGCGATCGTGGTGATGTCGTACAGGAGGTGACCGCCGCCAACCTTCGTCAGGTTGAGCAGGTCGTTGATCAGCCCCATCAGGTACCGCTGGTTGTTGCGGATGCGAGCAAGATCCACGTGCTGCGCGTCGGTCACCGGACCGTGCACCCCGAGATCGATGAGGTCCACATATCCGCCAATTGCGTTGAGCGGCGTCCGCAACTCGTGGCTCATCATGCCGAGAAAGGCTGTCTTCGCCTCATTGACCGACTCCGCGAGGATCTTGAGCGAGATGGCCTCGCCGTAGAGCCGCGCGCGATCGAGCGCCATGGCGCTCCGATCCGCGAGATCCTTGGCGAGGGACATTTCGTCGGACGTAAAGCGTCGGCCCGCGTGACCACCCACGAACGTCACGGCGCCGATCAACCGGTCGCGTATCACGAGCGGTACAGTGAGCAACGGACCGATGCCGATCTGTTGCAGTGCACGCAGGACTTCCGGGTCCTGCGCGCTGCGGCCCAGCGCACCGTGGACATCATCGACAATTGTTGTCGTAGCTCCATTGCGCAACGCAGATGCCACGCCGAACTCTTCGTCGAGATGCGGAATCCATCGCCCATCCAGCACCTCGAGAATCGCCTGCTTTGCACGGTCGGGGTGAAAGCAGGCGAGACGATGCATCGTGTCGTGCTCGTCGAGCGTGTCGACGATGCACCACGCGCCCACCTGCGGGAGCGCCATTCGCTCCATCGCCGCCAGCGTGGTGCGTTCGTCGAGCGACTCGGCAAGGCGACGGCTTTCCGTCGCGAGGAAAATCGCCTCGTGGCGGGAAAGCAGTGCTGCGTTCGCCGCATCCTGATCACGGAGGGCACTTAACAGCAGGCGCTCTGCGACTTCGCGTTGCAGGTTGAGTGTCAGCTCCGACTGTGTCGCGACGCGCAGCTCGATGAGGAGTTGCGCTGTATCCCCATTCAGCCCGGCCTCCGGCCACACGGTGCACGCCAGCGGCCGCACGCCCTCTTCGACAGCACCGATGCGTCGATTTCTCGCGATCAGGCCGGTGCGAAAGGCGCGATCGAGCACCACGCCAAGCCCGGACTTCTCGCTCGCCGAAATGGCGTCTGCAATTGGACGTCCAATCCGCAGCTCTCCCTGTGGCGCCACAAGCGTTCGAAACGCGGCGTTGGCATAGATGAGCGTGTGCTCATTGCCGGTGGTGAGCGCAAACGCCGCCGCGACGTTTTCTATGTGTCGCGGGAACGATTCCTTCGCCACCATGCTATCCATGGCCCTGCATGCTATCGTGATCCGTCGTCGGCGGAACAGTGATCCGCTGCGGGGTTCCCGTCATGATGCCCCGAAAATTTCGGAGTGCCGCACCAATCACCGCGCCGTTCGCGGTGATCTCGTAGGTACGGAAGTCGTGACTGTGCGTGCTGCCGCGCATCTTGTGCACCGCAAGCACCGTCTGTAGCGCGCCATCGATCTCGACATAGCGCTGGACGATGATGTCATCCGTAATGAACGAGACCTTCTCCGTCGTGAAGCTGAGATCCGATCCGCCCACCGTCTCTGTCGTCATCAACATCGTGACGCCGGTGGCGGTCAGCGCGCCAACCAACCGGTACAGTGACTCGCGAAAGTCCTCGCGGAATGCTGGCGCCAGCGCAATCTCGAAGCCCGACAACGAATCGATCACCACGCGCGTTGCGCCGATCTGTTGCACGACCTCCAGAATTTCCGCCAGCGTTTCGTCGACGGACAAATCCAGCGGCCGGAGATAGATGAGCCCGAGTTTGCCGTTTTCGAGCGACTTCTCCATGCCATAGTTGCGCGCAGACGCCCGCGCCAGGTACTCCTCGGGATACTCCTCGAACACGACAATGACGACGGCTTCGCCCTCGCGGAGTCCTTCCGCGGCGAATTGCGTGGCGAAGGTCGTCTTGCCACTGCCCGCGGGCCCAGCGAGCATCACCGCGTCACCCGACGGAATGCCACCGCCCATGATTTCATCCAGGCCCGGCACGCCCGTGGAGAGCCGTTGCGCAGTCGGCGCCCGGCGATCCGCTTGCTGCTCCGGAATGCGCGGGAAAATCTGGAGCCCACCGTTCGTCATTCGGAATGTGTGCAGCCCAGGCATGTGCGCGCGACCGCGCACCTTCACGGCTTGAAGCTTTCGAACCACGGAATTGCGGTCCGTTACCTGCGACAACCAGAACACGCCGTCGGCCACGGTGAACACCGGATTCCGCTGCTCCTGTTCGGCGTACTCCCCAATGAGGAACGACGTCACTTCCCACGTCGTCAAGTGCTGGGCCAGTCGCTGGATGAAGTGGTCGATCGACATCTCCTCGGCTCCGTTGGGCGGAGCGCTGCGTCCGAGGAACGTTCGGAATGAATCGACGACGACGATTCCGGGCTTCGCGAGTTCGACCTCAGACACGACACGATCGAGCACGACCTTCAGGTCCCGTTCGAGCGCTTCCTCACTCAGGTTGATATACTGCACTGCCGATCCGACCTTCGCGGCGTCGAAGAATTCGAACTCCCTCTGGTACCGCAGCATCTTCAGCGTCGGCTCCCCCAGCACCGTGAAGTAGAGGGCAGGGCGTTCGACCGTGGCATTGGCGAATACGATCTG
>JBDTXZ010000407.1:0-4361 GCA_040005935.1 bacterium
GCGTGCGTCACCTCGGCGGTCACCGATGTGCCATTGTATCCGAACCTGCCACCGGAGCAGGCCGCGTATATCATCCGCGATTCGGGATCTGTGGCGATTTTCGTGAGCGATGAAGCGCAGGCGGATAAGATTCTCACGGTACGCGATAAGTGTCCCGCCCTCAAGCACGTCATCACTTTCGCGGCCAATCGCCACGCTGGTGCGGATCACACGCTCGCCGAGCTCGAGGCGATGGGTGTGTTGGTGGACGATGAGGCGCGGGGCGCTGCGTATCGGGCGAGCGCCGACGCTGTGCGGCCGAATGATCTCGCCACGCTGATCTATACCTCGGGCACAACAGGTGACCCGAAGGGCGTGATGCTGACGCACGACAACTTGTTCTCGAACGTGTTGGCGTCAGCGGCATGCATTCCCTTTTTGACGAATGAGGTCGGACTCAGCTTCCTGCCGCTGTCGCACATCTTTGAGCGGATGGCCGGCCACTACCTGATGTTCCACGTCGGCTGTTCCATTGCTTACGCGGAGTCGATCGACACTGTTCCTATCGACATGCAGACGGTTCGTCCAACGCTCGTGTTGTCGGTCCCGCGCCTGTATGAAAAGATGTATGCGCGGGTGTTGGAGAATGCGCTCGCAGCCGGGGCTGCAAAGAAGCGCATCTTTTTCTGGGCGCGCAAAGTTGCCGAGGAGTGGGCGGATGTGAAGCTCGCGGGTAGCGAGCCGCGTGGCGCGCTCGCGCTCAAATATCGTGTCGCACAGAAGCTGGTGTTTTCCAAGGTGCAGGCGCGAACTGGAGGGCGCCTGCGCTACTTCGTTTCTGGTGGCGCGCCGCTCGCCGCGGAAATCAACAAGTTCTTCTACGCCGCGGGGCTCGTGATTCTCGAAGGCTACGGTCTTACCGAGACGTCACCGGTTATTTCCGTCAACACGCCACAGGGGTTTCGCATTGGTGCGGTGGGCAGGCCGATACCGGGTGTCGAGGTACAAATTGCGTCGGATGGAGAGATCCTGACGCGTGGTCCGCATGTGATGCAGGGCTATTACAACAAGCCGGATGCGACCGCGGACTCCATCGATACCGACGGCTGGTTCCATACCGGTGACATTGGGGAGATTCGCGATGGCTTTGTCGCGATCACCGATCGCAAGAAGGACATTATCGTCACGTCGGGCGGCAAGAACATCGCGCCGCAGCCAATCGAGAACCTGATCAAGACGAATAAATACGTGTCGCAAGCGGTGTTGATTGGCGACAAGCGCAAGTTCCCTGTGGTGCTCGTCGTGCCCAACTGGGAGAATCTGGAGAAGTACTCACGACTCAAGGACATCATTTGGACCGATCGCGCGCAGTTGCTCCAGATGCCGACGATCCAGGCGAAGATGGAAAAGGAGGTGTTGGGCCAGCTCACGTCGCTCGCGAGTTACGAGCGGCCGAAAAAGGTGTCACTGCTCGAGCACGATTTCTCGATCGAGCGCGGTGAGCTCACGCCAACGATGAAGGTGAAGCGTCGTGTGATCGACAAGACGTACAAGGACGTCATCGACGGGCTGTACGCCAACGAGCACGACGGCGTGGCAATCGGCTAAGCCGAGGTTATTCCCCGGCGAACGTGAAGCGTGATGAGCGGTGAGGACACGCTCTGACGTTCGCCAACCCAGACGGATGCATCGCGCGCGAGCTCCTTCACCCCGTCCGGCAGGGCGAGAGCGACCGGGCCGAGGACGCGCCCTCGCTGGCGCGTAGCGCGGATTGCCGACGCGGCGCGCGCCGGTTCGGCTGGATCGATCGCCATCGCGCGCGCGGTGCCAACAGCCAGAGGAATTTCGCCGTCACTCAGCACGACTGAGATTCCAGGCGCTCCAATCACGCCCTCCGGCGGATCGACCAGGATCAGTGGCGTCTCCACGATGGCCGAGAGTTCGGCGGCCTGCGACCCCCACGCGCCCAGCAGTACCGCAAAGCCCTGTGCGTCCGCGAGGTCGAGCATCGCCGCCAGGCGCATTGCCAACTCCGCATCGGGCCGCTCGGCCTTGGCGGGGAGGTGCCCGGCACCACGTCTAAAATTGGCAACGCCATCGCGGATGGGATATTCCGCCTTGCACACCGGGCAACCAAGCGTGCCGCTTACGATGTGGCGTGACTCCATTCGCGTCGCGGCCGCGACGAGCCAGCTCTCCTCGTGCGGCGTTGGACAGCGCAGGGCGTCCACCAATTCTATGAACATTCTTGCCCGGCCAATGGGGTACTCGTATCAAGACTGAAAGAGGGCGTTGGAGCGTGGGGCATACGGCGCTGGTGTCCTAGCTTCGGGAAAGCCGGAGCTCATCGACGTTGAGCTCCGCTGGACGAGTGACAACCCAGTGCACCGCGTCCGCAACCGCTTCAGGAGACAGCATGTCCGCGCGCGCGGTAAAGCCGGGCGCGTTGTCTGGATCGATCGCGTCCCACAGCTCCGTGTTCACGGCGCCGGGCGACACAAGGCTCAGACGCACGCCGCTCGCTCGCAGTTCCGCTCGCAACACCTCATGCAGCGCGCGCAGCCCATACTTGCTCGCCGCATACGCCGCGTTGCCTGGAAAGGTGGCGCGATCCGCGATCGAGCCGATTGTCACGACATGTCCGTTGTGTGCTGTCACCATTGCGGGCAACAGCGCGCGCACGACAGAAAATGGCGCGGTGAGGTTCACCGCGAGTGTTTCGGCGAAGGCGTCGACCGACGTCTCCTGCGCCGGAGCAATGAAGAAGGCCCCAGCATTGTTCACGATGATGTTCGGTGCGCCGCCGATGATGGCTTGAAGCTCCTCGAGCGCTCGTGAAAGCGCTGCGGTATCACGCACGTCACAGGCGAGCACCTCGGCACCTGGACCGATCTCCCGTGCGAGCGCGCGTAGGGCCGCCTCACTGCGCGCGAGTAGCGCCACGCGCGCGCCCGACGCGGCCAACCGTCGCGCGACCGCCGCGCCAATGCCGCGCGACGCACCGGTGACCAGCGCGGTCCGGCCCTCGAGTCGCAGCGGCGCGCTCATCGATCGTGCGTGTTAACGGGAGCTGGTATAGGCAAGACGCAGGAATTCGTCGCGCGTCTTTCCGTCATCGCGAAACACGCCACGCAGCGCCGACGTGATC
Source organism: bacterium (assembly GCA_040005935.1). Lineage (GTDB taxonomy): Bacteria > Gemmatimonadota > Gemmatimonadetes > Gemmatimonadales > Gemmatimonadaceae > AG11. Next base: position 3,128 of record JBDTXZ010000407.1, read on the forward strand.
GTGCGCGAGTTCTGCTTTTCGACGCCGCGCATCATCATGCACATGTGGAACGCCTCGATCACCACGCCGACGCCGCGCGGTTCGAGAACCTCCTCGATGGCCTTCGCGACCTGCTCGGTGAGACGCTCCTGGACCTGCAACCGTCGCGCGAACATCTCGACGATACGCGGCAACTTGGACAACCCGACGATGCGCTTGTTCGGGATGTACGCCACGTGCGCCTTGCCGAAGAATGGCAGCAGGTGGTGCTCGCACAGCGAGTACAATTCGATGTCGCGCACCATGACCATGTTTTCGTGTTCTTCCTGAAACAGCGCGTCGCCAACGACGTCTTCCAACGACATCGCGTAGCCTTGCGTGAGGAAGCTCATCGCCTTCGCGACGCGCTCCGGCGTCTTGATCAGCCCTTCGCGATCAGGATCCTCACCGAGTAGGGCGAGCTGCTCGCGCACGCGCTCGGCATACGCCGCCGTGCCCGGCTCGATATCGTGGAGCGGCAGGACGACAGGTGATGAAACGTGCGCGTGGACGACATCGGGCTTAGTCACCAGTGTACTCGACGTAGTTGTTCGTCGTCTCCCACAGCACGAGACGCACGAGCGTGGCCGGACGAATGGCTGGCTCGAGCTCACGCCAGATGGCGACGATGATGTTTTCCGACGTCGGGATCACGCCACGCATGAATTCGACGTCGAGATTGAAATGCTTGTGATCGATCTTGTTGACGGCGTGTTCCTCGACGATCCCCTTGAGCACGCCCAGGTCGAGGACGTATCCGGTCTGCGGATCGATGGAGCCGCGGACCGAGACATCGAGCGTGTAATTGTGCCCGTGTCCATTCGGATTGTTGCATTTGCCGAAGAGGCGACTGTTCTCCTCGTCGGAAAGCGCCGGATTGTGCACACGATGTGCCGCATTGAACATGAGGCGTCGCGTAACAGTGACGTGCGGTGCGGACATGGCTCGATGTGGGTGTGGAACAGCCAGCAGAAGATGAATGCGTGTTCGCACTGCGCCGTTCCCAGCGCAATCAGTATGCGCGACCCGCCTGATCGGGGGCAGTGGTCACTTGGCCGCCAGGGCGCCCGTGGCCTCGACGGCGCGGCGTGGACGCAGGGATCGACGTGACTCGGCCGAAAACGCGAGCCCCGCAGCACACTGCCGCGGGGCTCGCAAGGGTGGAACGGAGAGGGTTTTTTGAAGCCCAGTCGAAATAATGAGGCTCTCACCACAC
>JBDTXZ010000408.1:0-4351 GCA_040005935.1 bacterium
GAACGCGCTCCGAATCGAACGAGCCTGCGCCCTTTCCGTGATCGTACCTTCGAGTCGTCCCGCCGTCGTCGCTTGCCCGGAAAGGCTACCCGTTGCGCATGGGACAGCGACAAACACCGCAATTGCGGCCTTCAGGACCCTGTTCATGACATGAGCCGGCTTGGGTCACTTCGCAGAAATCCGCCTAAACGCCACGAATATCCACGTCCTTGGTCTCAGCTACAAACGCCGTGCCGATAACCAGCGTGATCACCGCGATCACCACTGGATACCATAATCCTGAATAAATATTGCCCGTGGAAGCCACGATAGCGAACGCCGTGGTCGGCAGGAACCCGCCGAACCACCCGTTGCCAATGTGATACGGCAGCGACATCGACGTGTAACGAATGCGCGTGGGGAACATCTCCACCAGCATGGCCGCAATCGGCGCGTACACCATGGTCACATAGATCACGAGGATCGTGAGCAGGACGAGGAGCATCCCGATATTCATCCGCGCCCGGTCGGCCTTTACTGGATAGCCGGCCGCGTCCAACGCGCCGCCAAGCACCTTGTCGAATGCCGCGCCTTCTTCCTTGGCGGTGGCGCTCAGCGCGCTGTATGAACGAACCGTCGTGGGCCCTACGCGCACCTGAGTTACCATAGTCGCCGTCGCGGCCTCGTTCACGTACGGGATGCCGCGCTTGACCAGAGCCGCCTTCGCCACATCGCACGGCGAAGTGAACTTGGACTTTCCGATCGGGTCGAACTGTACCGAGCACTCGGCGGGATTTGCGACGACGATCACCGGCGCACCGTTTTGCGCCGCCTCCAGCGCCGGATTCGCAAAGTGTGTGATTCCATGAAAGATCGGGAAATACGTCAGCGCAGCGAGCGCGAGACCGGCCATGATGATCGGCTTGCGCCCGATGCGATCCGACAAACTCCCAAAGACAAGAAAGAATGGCGTGCCGATGAGCAGCGACCCCGCAATGAGCAGGTTGGCCGTCTGCGGATCGACTTTGAGCGTCTGCGTCAGGAAGAACAGGGTGTAGAATTGTCCCGTGTACCACACCACAGCCTGACCAGCCGTAAGGCCGAACAGCGCAAGCAGCACCAGCTTCAGGTTGCCCGCGCGCGCAAACGATTCGGTGAGCGGCGCCTTCGACCCCTTGCCCTCCGCCTTCATCTGCTGGAACAGCGGAGACTCATTCAGCTTGAGCCGGATCCACACCGAAACGCCGAGCAGGATCAGCGAAACCAGGAATGGAATGCGCCACCCCCATGCCTCGAACTTCTCCGTGCCGAGCGCCGTTCGGCATCCAAGAATCACGAGGAGCGAGAGGAAGAGCCCGAGCGTCGCCGTGGTCTGAATCCACGACGTGTACGCGCCACGCTTCCCATGAGGCGCATGCTCGGCCACATACGTCGCGGCGCCCCCATACTCGCCGCCCAGCGCGAGGCCTTGCAGCAAGCGCATGGCGATCAACATCACCGGGGCGATCACACCGATCTTTGCGTAGCTGGGTAGCAGCCCGACGACGCTCGTCGAGATGCCCATGATGACGATGGTCAGCAGGAAGGTGACCTTCCGCCCGACGAGATCACCGATGCGACCAAAAAAGAGTGCGCCGAATGGCCGCACGGCGAAGCCGGCCGCGAATGCCAACAGCGCGAAGATGAATGCGGTATTCGGATTACTCACCCCCGCAAAAAACTGCTTGCTGATGATCGCGGCGAGCGAGCCGTAGAGATAGAAGTCGTACCACTCGAACACCGTCCCGAGCGACGACGCAAAGATCACGCGTCGCACTTCCGCCGCCGAAAGCTCGATGACTCCAGCCGTTTTCCGCTCACTACTCCGTGGTCGAGCCATCCAGCCTCCGTAGAGTGCAAAGGTCGCTTAGCCTACCACCTCGATTCCATTCGTCAAGTCACGCAGGCGGGTTGCTTCCACGACGACAGCGCGGCAGAATCCGCAGGTACCGTCTTTCACCGAGCCCCAGCACATGTCCGACATCGACGTGCTCCTTCAAGAGCACCGAAAATTCGAGCCAGACCCCGCGTTCCGGGAGTTGGCGAATGTCTCCTCACCGGAGATCTATTCGAATGCCGCAATGGATCCGGAGGCCTATTGGGCCGAGCAGGCCCGGAAGCTCGATTGGATTGCACCGTGGACGCAGGTGCTCGATTGGAAACCGCCGCATGCGCAGTGGTTTCTCAATGGCAAGCTCAACGCGTCCGTCAATTGCGTGGACCGGCACATTCGTTCGTCCCGCCGCAACAAGGCAGCGCTGATCTTCGAGGGTGAGCCGGGCGACCGCCGCACCCTGACCTACTGGGACATGTACGTCGCCGTCAATCAATTCGCGAACGTGCTCAAGTCACTCGGCGTGCAGAAGGGCGATCGCGTGGCGATCTACCTTCCGCTCATTCCGGAAGTGACGATCAGCATGCTCGCGTGCGCGCGCATCGGTGCCATCCATTCCGTGATTTTCGGCGGCTTCTCAGCGGAATCGGTACGCGACCGCATCAACGACTCGCAGTGCAAGATCCTCATCACCGCGGACGGCGGCTATCGTCGCGGCTCGGTCGTACCGCTCAAGCGCAATGCCGACAAGGCGCTCGAGGAAACACCGTCAATCGAGCACGTTGTGGTGGTTCAGCGGCGTGCGGGCGCTGTGAGCGGTGAGGCCGGTGCGGAGATGACGGAGGTGCGTGACAAATGGTGGCACCGCCTCATGCGTAATGCCCCCATGTGGTGCGAGCCCGAAGCGATGGACGCCGAGGACCCCCTCTTCATCCTCTACACGTCGGGCACGACCGGCAAGCCCAAGGGCATCGTGCACACCACCGGTGGCTATATGGTGGGGGCCGCTTCGTCGACAGAAATGGTGTTCGACCTCAACGACAGCGATGTGTACTGGTGCACCGCAGACGTCGGCTGGATCACCGGACACACCTATCTCGTGTACGGTCCGCTCGCGTGCGGCGCCACCTGCGTGTTGTACGAGGGCGCCCCCGACTGGCCGGAGAAGGATCGCTTCTGGGAGCTGTGCGAGCGCTACGGCGTCACCATCCTCTACACGGCGCCCACGGCAATTCGCGCCTTCATGAAGTGGGGCGACCACTGGCCCGCGAAGCACGATCTCTCGCGATTACGCCTGCTTGGATCCGTCGGTGAACCGATCAATCCCGAAGCGTGGATGTGGTACCGTGAGCACATTGGCGGCAACCGCTGCCCCATTGTCGATACATGGTGGCAAACAGAAACTGGCTCGATCGCCATCTCCCCATTGCCCGGCATAACGTCAACAACGCCAGGAAGCGCGACCCAACCATTGCCCGGCTACACCGTGTCGCTGCTCGACGCGCATGCGAACGAGATCAAGGTTGGCGGAGGATTGCTCGCCATCATGAAGCCGTGGCCGTCGATGCTCCGCACCATCTGGGGTGACGACGCACGGTACGTGGAGACGTACTTCTCAAAGTGGCCTGGCCGCCCGGATATCTACTTTCCCGGTGACGGCGCCAAGCGCGACGACAACGGTAACTTCTGGATTCTTGGCCGCGTCGACGACGTGCTCAATGTCGCGGGACATCGCATTGGCACCATGGAAGTCGAGAGCGCGCTGGTCGAGCATCCGGCCGTGGCAGAAGCCGCGGTGGTCGGCAAAACGCACGAGCTGAAAGGGCAAGCGATCGCCGCGTTCGTCACGTTGCGCGAAGGCTTCCAGCAATCACCCGCGCTTCGGGATGAACTGCGAGATTTCGTCTCTCAAAAAATCGGTGCGATTGCACGGCCGGACGACATTCTCTTCAGCGCGGACCTCCCGAAGACACGATCCGGAAAGATCATGCGGCGTTTATTGCGCGACATCGCGGAAGGACGCGCGCTCGGCGACACGACGACGCTCGCCGATCCGAACGTGGTCAACTCGCTGAAGGACATGTATGAGGCTGAGGAGAGTTGATGCATTTCAACGTGGACTACCTGGACTCAACACACATGACACGACAACTGCATCGCACCGTCAGGGTCTCGCTCGCTGTCGTCGCATTCGGCGCGGTGAGTGCGTGTCACGCTCGTTCGGCGCCGGTGGCCGACAATGCGCTTCGAGCCACCGCGTTCCTCCTCGATTCGCTCGGGAAGGAGGTGGGCAACGTGCGCCTTACGGAGACGCCCGGCACTCCCGGCATCACCATCGCTATCGAGATCGCGCGAGGCGCAACGACTGGTCAGCACGGGATTCACCTGCATACCGTCGGCAAGTGCGATGCGGCGGGTGTGTTCGCCTCCGCCGGCGGGCACTTCAATCCGTCGGGCAAGAAGCACGGCCTGTTCTCGCCCGAAGGTCCGCACGCCGGC
>JBDTXZ010000409.1:0-4351 GCA_040005935.1 bacterium
GGTTCACTCGCGAAGAAGTAGAGGCTGAACTGGCCGCCGCAAAATTCCAGCTGATCGAATTCCGCGAGGAGGGGTCAGGGCCGTATGATTCCGGCTTCGCTGTTGCGCTTGCTCGAGACGAGTGACCGCACGACACACTTGAGATTGTCGCCACGATGACTTCGCACGCTCGGCAGCACGCAGGTACGCCACACGACGCGCCACCAATCACGCGCGCACTCGTCGCGGCGTATGTGCTGCTCGCCTTCTTCATGCTCGCACCGGCGTTCATTCCGGGGCAGCAGATCGCAGGCACTGACTACGTCACAGGCGGCTACTACTTTCTCGAGTTTGCGATCAATCGCATGCGCAGTGGACACCTGCCCAAGTGGGTTCCGTGGGTCTACGGTGGCGTGCCGATGTACTCGAATCCGGGCGGCCTGTTTTATCCCGTGCGGATGCTGTTTTCAGCGATCCTGCCGGTGGAACGTGTGATGCCCGCCGTCTACGTGGTGCAGTTCGCACTCGCCGGCATCGGCATGCACCTGCTCGCACGAACAGTCGGCACTCGGCAATGGGTCGCATTCGTCGCGGGCGTGATGTTCCAATTCACCGGCGTCACGTTCTCGTATGTGTACGCGGGGCACGACGGCCGCATCATCGGCGCGACTCTCACGCCACTGGTGTTCTATTTCGTGGCGCAGGGAGTACGCACAGGGAAGGTCGCGTGGTTCGTTGGCCTGTCGACGACCATCGGTTTCATTCTCCTCTCGTTCCAACTTCAGAGCGCGTACTATGTGCTGCTCGGCGGCGGAGCTTGGGCGGTGTTTCTGCTCATGCGCGCCCGCGGCGAGTTGACGACACCACAACTCGTACGACGAACGGCGATGGGGCTGGCGGCAGTGGGGTTTGCCTTTGTGCTTGCCGCCGTGAACCTCCTCCCGTTCTCTGGCTACGTGAAGGACTCGCCGCGTGCCGCAGTGGCGCGAAAGGACTTCACGTACTCGACGCAGTTCTCCATGCCGCCTGTCGAGACGATCGGCTTGGCTGTGCCGGAGCAAGCAGGCATCATCGAGAAATACAGGGGCGCGAATCCGTTCAAGCTCCACACGGAATACGTCGGCGCGCTCGTGCTGTTGCTGCTCGTTGTCGGAACGCTGAGCGTCCGCCTCGATCGGGTGTGGCAGTTCATGGCGGGCCTCACCGTATTCATGCTCACGATCTGCTACGGATCGTATACGCCCTTCTATTCGTTCTACTACAACTTGCTTCCAGGCACGTCAAAATTCCGGTCGCCGTCCATCGCATTGTTCCTCGTGTCGTTCGCGCTCGTGACCATGGCCGCACGCACACTGGAAACGCTCGCTGAAGCCGCTGACGCGCGACAGCGTGCGCGCGATCGAGACGATGGGTCCGAGCTACTGCCAAAGACGATGTTGAATGTGATGGCGGTGCTTTCCGTGATCGCACTCGCCGTTGCGGCCGGCACAGCCCTCGACGGCAGTGGCCGCGCAATGGGTTGGGTGCGATTTGCCGTATGCTTTCTGCTCGCCACGCTGATCGTACGAAGCTGGACGACCGGCCGAATTCGTGCGGGCATCGCCGCTGCGCTCCTCGTCGTATTGACGGTCGTCGACCTCTGGATCGTGGACCGCAACTTCCTGTGGACGCAACCCGCATCGGACATCGCGTATGCGGAAGACGACGTCGTGCGCTTCCTGCAGACGCAACCCGCTGGTCGTGTGTGGGTGTTTCCCTTTCCCGATCTGGCTGAAGCGCCGCACTACATGGGGAATGGTCGCTTCCCTGTCAACAGCGACTACCTCATGCACTTCGGTATCTCGCAGGCGGGCGGCGAGCACGGTAACCAGCTGTATCGCTGGAACAGGCTGTTGGGTATCGGTAAATCAGGAAGTGTGGACTGGCACAACTTCGTTCAGTACCCAGCGATGATGAAGGCAGCGAGCGTTCGCTATATCGTCAGCGGTGTGCCCCTTCGCCTGCTGGATGGGAACACGCGGAAAGCCGTCGCCGGTCTTCGCGAAGCGTTTCACGGCAAGGCGTACGTGTACGCGAACGACTCTACGATGCCGCGCTCGACACTCGTGAGCGCCGTGACAGCGATGCCAAGCGCGGAGAAAGTCGTCGCTGCCATGCGCTTGCCGAAGTGGGATCCGCGCGCGCAAGCGTATGTGGAGTCTCCAGTATCGCCCCTCCCACCTGGCGACTCATTGGCAACCGCACCAGCTGGCACGACGCAGATCGTTGCTGATGATCCCGATCGCATCGAGATTCGTGTGCGTGCCGAGCGGCCCGCGCTGCTTGTGGTTGCCGATAATTATGCGGATGGCTGGGTGGCGCACGTCGATGGACAAGAAGTGCCAATCGTCAGAACGAACCTGACTTTTCGCGGCATACCCATCGCGGCCGCAGGCAATCACACCGTGATTCTCGAGTTCAAGCCGCCGCTCCTGTATGCGGGACTATGGATCTCCGGCGGGGCCTGGGCAGTTCTGCTGGCAACGCTCGCCATCACGAGCGTCGCCGCAGTGCGTCAGCGCCCGGTCACCGGCGCGTAGCCTAACCCGCTTCCTGCCTCGAGGACTCCCTCGTAGCGCAGGAAACGCGCAAAGCCCATCGCCTTCGACATACGCAGCGTCTGCGAGCGAATGGCAATGGCCACTTGCTTCTGGCCAGTAGAGTCCTGCGCGTCCGATAAGGCGAAGCCCAATCGCAGGTATGCGTACGGCGAACTTGCCGATGCTTCGTCGACCCACAGGCCTTGTTGTTCGAGCGCTTTGCGCGCGCGAAACTGATCCCACAGCGTCTGCGTGCGCGCAACGTCAACAGGACCCTCGTGCTTCGTGACGACGATACCCGGGGAGTCGACGGTTGGGACCAGCTTCTTTGCGAGACCCTGCGTAACGAAATGCTTCCGGAAAAACGTGACGGCGTCGGAGCTCGTGCGCGTGAAGTAGATCGGACGATCGGTGCCGGCATCCTGAATCACGCGCAGCATCACGAGCACGTCGCGATCCAGATCGCCGCGTGGAACGTTCAAGGTGAACCCGGGCATCTGTAAACGCTGTTCCGCGAACATGTGCACGATGGGCGGAATGGAGTCCGCCTGTTCTCGCGTGAGACTGAGCAACGGTCTGGCGTGCGACATCGTGCTTGTCGCGCGATACAATGCTGGCCCACGCGTCGCGTCGTAGGACTCGGGAGAACGGGCGATGAGCTCGCGCACATACCAGTCCGTCGCGAGGTATGGAACGAGAATCACGGAAACGTCGCGACGAATCCTGAGCACCTGCTGCACGAACCAGAGCGGGAATGAATCGTTGTCGCCGTCGGTAAAAAGAATGCCGTTCGGCTCCACGCTGTTGAGCAAGTCGATCGCGAACTCCTCGGGAAATGTCTCGTTGCGCCGAGATGCGGAGCTGTAGTTGAGCACCAGCGGAACGAGTGCAACCACGAAAACGACGCTCGCAATCGACCACGCTTTTGGCCGTAGCACATCCCAATAGTCCTGGCTCACTTGCGTGCTGTCACCCGCCATGAGCTTCGCGAGCACAGTCCAGCTGTACCCGAGTCCCAGTCCGACCCAGATGGAAAGCGACGCAAAGCTCCAGAGATAGAAGTAGTCGCGGTCTCGCGCCTCGCGCGCGGCGGGATCGGCAACGCCCATCGCGAGTGCCTGCGTAAAGCCGAGCTTGAAATTCAGGTAGTAGATGAGGCCCGGCGTCAGCGTCGCGACGAGGACGGCGAACGGAATGAATGTCTTGCGATCGTAACGCGCATGTGCGTACCCACCCAGGCCCGCGAGCAGGAACATGAAGACAGCCAACGCACTCTGCGCGTCGCGTGCATCGCCGCTCGCGTCGCGAAACCACTGCCACTTGAAGTACAGCCACCACAGCTTCACCTGATTCGGCAAGGTCTGCTGCCGCACCGTGAGCGGTGGCTTCGCATACTGTACGCGATTATGCGCATACAGGAAGCGCTTCACGGTGGTCATGCTGAGCGTGCAGCCCCAGTGCGGCGCGCCGTCTTCGCATGCCGTTGGGTGCCCTTCGTTGATCTCGAGCCTGAACGCGGCGCGAATGGGAAGGCTGATGAATGGCGTAAGTCCCAGCACGAACACTGTGCCGCACAGCAGCATCAACTTGCCTCGCCACAATGTTCTGGGCCGAGTGGTGAGGACGGCGGCAAGAACCGCAGGGCCGGCGAGCAGGCCGGCGATGTGAACGGTGTAGCCTAGTCCGAGCCGATAGCAAATGAGTGCGAGTCGCCTGTCGGCATTAGGTCCATCGGGTTGTGCTTGCCAACGAATGGCTGTCCATACGTCGAGCACGAGCAGGAACAACGAGAT
>JBDTXZ010000410.1:0-4347 GCA_040005935.1 bacterium
CCTGCTCGGCAATGCTGTGCAGCATGGATCGGCCGGTACGCCCATCAGCCTCACCGTCCGCGGTGAGGCGCACGAGATCGTCCTTCAGGTACATAACCGCGGTGTCTCGATTCCAGCAGAGGATCGCGAGGAGATCTTCAGCCCGTTCAAGCGCCTGCAATCGGGAGACGCAACTGCGACCAAGGGAAGTCTTGGATTGGGTCTGTACATTGCGGAGCGGATCGTGACCGCACACGGTGGATCGATCGATGTGCAATCGTCCGACGATGCGGGAACGTTTTTCACCGTGCGCGTGCCGCGCTGAACTGGCCCAGCGCGTTTAGCGCTGGCCGGCAAGGAGCAGTAGGGCGGGCCAGCGATGGGAGGCGCTCGCTTTTGAGCGTCATGCGATGTCTTTGGGGTGGCCCATGCGAATCCATCCCCAGCTCCCAGACCAAGTCGCCCCATGCTCCTTGTGCGTCGTGATTCGAAACGTCGCCATTTCGCCATCGCCGGCGTCGGTTCGTCCCGTGAACTCTCCACTGGTCACATAGTTGTGGCTTGTCGCGCGCTTTGCCGACTATCGTGTGGTTCCTTCTCAGTGAGAGTTGCAGGTGCGCACAGTCGTCTTTGCGTTGCTCGTGATCGGGAATTGCCTTCACGCGCAGGCGCCGCGCGCCACTGAGGAGCGTGCGGGTTTCGTCACGACACTGGGCCGCGACACCGTCGCCCTCGAAAGCTTCACCCGTACGAACACTCGGCTGGACGGCGACATCGTGATTCGCATTCCCGGCACTGTGCGGATTCACTATGCCATCGAGCTCACCGGCCGAGGCATCGCGAACTCGGTCATGGAGCTCACGCCATTCGACGTCGCCAGTGTCGCACCACGCCGCATCGCGCTCACCGTTCGCGGCGACTCCGCGGAACTCGTGATCGATTCCGCAGGCGTCCACCGGAAGCAGATGGTGTCCGCCGGCGAGCTTTCCCCCGTGCTGATGACGGGTTTCGGCGCGTCGTATGGGCTCTACTCGTCGCTGGGCATGTACGAACTCCTCTTCTCGCGCTCGTCCGTGCGCGGAAGTGGGACGACAGCGCGAGAGCCAACAATCAGTATTTCGTCGGGCGTCAGCCAATACCAGTTGTTGCGAAGTAACGACCGCTCGGCGGTGGACGTGGACTATTTCGGCATGGGGTGGACGCATGTCGCGCTGGGAGAGCGCGGAGAGATTGTGAGTGTCGACGCACGAGAGACGACCGAACAGACGCGCTCTCGCCGCACGGAGGCCATGGACATCGAGCGGCTCGTCAAGGACTTCGCTGAGAAAGATCGTTCCGGCCAGCGACTCGGCATGGCGTCGCCAAACGAGATCGTCCGCACGTCTGTGGGTTCGGCGGCCGCCGTAATCAGCTTCGGAAGTCCACGAACGCGCGGGCGCGAGATTCTCGGCGCGGTCGTGCCATATGACAAGGTGTGGCGCACAGGCGCCAATGCGGCGTCCGTGCTGAAGATCGATCACGACGTGACCATCGGTGGCACCAAGGTGCCCGCCGGTTCCTATTCGCTCTGGACGCTTCCCACGGCAAACGGCGCGACGCTCATCATCAACTCCGCGCATGGACAGTGGGGAACGGACTACGATGCGTCCAAGGACTTCGCTCGCATACCGATGACGGTCACGACGTCGGAAACACCGCTGGAGAAGTTTTCCATTGGAATTCTTGCTGGCACGAACGGCGGCCAAGTGCTGCGCATCATGTGGGACCACTTCGAGTGGAGCGTGCCCATCGCGTCGTAAGTCGGCGGCGCCGCGCACACTCCTGAACTCCGGGGACGATTGGCGCGTCGCGCGTTCGTTGCTTAACGCTGAAGCGCGATGCCCCTTGCCTTTGCTTCCCGTTCCAGTTCGTCGTACGTCGCCTTGAATTGTCCGATCGTGGCTGTGTACTGATGGAGATTCTTCGTTCCATCCATCGCCGCACGCGCCTGCGGTGAGAGGCTCTGCACGGGCAGCGCGACTGGGATGGCTGTGGCCAGTGCACTGATGCGTGAGTAGCGTTCGCGTTGTCATGCGGTCGCGGCATTTGCCAACTCAGAGTTGCGCCATCGCCGAAACAGCGGAACACTTCCTACCCGGCGCCGGATTGCGGCGGTCATTCAAGGGTGGTGCGAGATGGGCGCATGGGGCAGCGGATTACTCGAGAACGATGCGGCGGCCGACCTCGTCGGATTCTGGAACGAGTTCATCGCGCACGGCAGGCAAGTCGATCCCGAATTCTGGACGTCGGAACGTATCTACGAGTTGTTCAGGCAGACGCAGTTGCGGGCGCTGAGGGATATCGATTTTATCGACAGCGACCGCGCGAGCGAGATACTCGCCATCGGCGTTCTGTATCTGCAGAACGAGCTTCCACTGCCGACGCAGCTGGTGGATGTGCTGGTTCGTGCCGCGAGCGCGCAGCTCGAGCGGGCGCAGTTGCGTGAGTGGGGAGAGGATGCGCGAGTGCGTCGCGCTGCACTTCAAGAGTTCCTCGTCGCGATTGGTCGAGAGGCGGCTCCCGCGTTGACGCGGGTTGATCCGGATAAAGAGGAGCTCAAGAAGATGCGCGCCTTTGCCAGGCACTATCCTCGCTGGGTACGCACCTGGAGGGCGCTCGCTGGTGATGATATGTGGCCGGAGTTCGCGCCACCGCTCGAGAGCGATTTCCGGCGAACCATCATGTATTTGCGGAACAGCGACAGGCCCGCGTCGAACGAGCTCGTGACGCAGCGCTTGATGTGCATTGCGTTTTGCCTTGGCTCGTACCTGGAACTCCCGGAGGACGAGGTGCTGCACCTGATCGCGTTGGCCGAGGCCTCGAAAGGAGATATCTATCGGCGGCGTGTTCCCGGGACGGTGATTCCAACGATGCGGGAGCGACTGCTGGGTTAAGACGACGCGCAACACGCGGAATTCCGCCGCCCGCCAAGAACATTGTCAACCGCAGTCCGCCGATTGTCATGGGGCCGATGATGGCGTGGTGGCGCGCCAGACGCTGGCGCCGGCGGTCATCACTCCAGTCGCGCGCGCCGAAGCAGCTACGCGTTGATGGCAACGACAATGCTCCAGCGCCTCGGCATGTCTGCCGTCGCGGACGATGGCGTCCTCGTCGAGGTCGGGCCACAGCATGGCCAGTAGTGAGTCGCGCTGAACTCGAACACCCATTCGGCCGTCACGTCTCGCGCCTTCAAGTGCCGCAAGAGTAGATCCCGACCTCACTGCGGCGCAGCCGCATAGAGCGCAGAGGAAGGGTCCCGCTGTCGTGCGGAGAGATTCCGGTGAAGCGGTGGGACCAGCGTGATGGCGGCTGCAGCATTGAATCTCCGCTCTAGTCAGTGAGGGACGCTCTACCCCATGAGCGCCCGGCCCTCGACAGTCGTCGAGCGCCGCCCCACGCTGAGCGGAGTCGCCATGCTGTATCAGACGAAAAAGGCCTACGTCCTCGCCACCATCATTGGCGTCGGCGCAACCATAACTGCGTGCGTTGACCAACTGACGCCCACGTCACCGCCCAGCGCGACCCAATCGCCGTCGCTCGACCAAATCGCGACGACAAGCACTGCGACGCCAGCCCTGATCCGACAGCTCGCCGCCGGACGAGGCGTCATCGCCCTCCCACCAAAGCCGTTCGTGAGACCGGCCCTGTCGCAACTCGGTCAGGCCCTCACCTTCGACCCCATTCTCAGCGGCAACCGCAACATCTCGTGCAGCAGCTGCCACCTTCCCGCGTTTGCCACCGGCGACGGAAAGAGCCTGTCGGTTGGAGAAGGCGGCGTCAGGTTCGGCCCCGAGCGGGCGCACCCCAATGGCGTCTTCATCGCGCGGAACGCGCCGCCGCTCTTCAACCTCGGCAGCATGCGTCATCTCTTCTGGGATGGCCGCATCGAAATCGACAACCACGGTGTCGTGCATACGCCGGCCGGTGCGCAGGTCACGCCCGCGATGGCAAAAGTATTCGAGTTCGGCCCCGTGTCGGCGATCGGAATGTTCCCTGTGACCAATCGCGCCGAGATGCGCGGACAGTCGGGCGCCGAGTATGTGAATAATGAATTGGGGCAGCTCGTCGACGCGGACAATCCCGCCATCTGGTCCGCGCTCATGAAGCGGCTCGGCAATATTCCCGAGTATCGCAAGATGTTCGAGGAGGCGTATCCGGGAACGCGGTTTGACGAGATGACGTTCGCGCATGCGTCGAACGCGATCGGTGGCTTCGTCGTCGATCAGCTCACCTTCACCAACTCACCGTGGGACAGGTTCCTCGCCGGGAACGACAATGCGCTTTCGCCGCGTCAACTCGACGGCGCGCAGACATTTCTTACGCTCAAGT
>JBDTXZ010000411.1:0-4338 GCA_040005935.1 bacterium
CACGTGCTGCAACGAGTCGATTGTGCGCACGAGAGAGGTGCGGCGAGCGCGCTGGCGGAGCAAGTCGCGCGTGCCGTATTCGCCGCCCTGCACGGCGAGCACCAGCGCCGCCACCGCGCCCGCGGCAATCAGCAGCTGCTTCAGTCGTCGTCCGCCGTTACCTGTTCCGCTCTTTCGTGCCCGGGCCATCGCTCACCGCTTCACTGCCTGAATTTGCCGTCGTACGTCAGCGTACCGACTCGCATCACGGCGCGCAACTATCCTCCCGTACAGAGCAAGGACGGATGGTCGCCTGTCATCCCGCATGAGCGAAGCGAGTGTCGGGATCCTCGATGCGTCACGCGGGCCCGGCTCACAACGCCGCGATGGTAGATCCCGACACTCGCTTCGCTCGGGCGGGATGACAATGTGGCGTTAAGCGTTTAAGCAGCAGGACAACACCAGATCACAGCGATACCAGCGCCTCCGATCGGCCGAGCGTCGAGGCACGCGCGACCAATTCGGCCGAAAATGTGTCGCGAACGGGGAGATGATCCTCGCCCAACCGAAGCTGCGCCTCGAGCAGGCGCGCGGCGGCGCCCCCCAATTCGGTCATGGGCATCGCCATTGTGGTGAGACCTGGCGTCGTGAGCGCCGTCATGGGGACGTTGTCGAATCCGACGAGCGCAATGTCGTCCGGAACGCGCAGCCCCGCCTCGCGCGCGACGCTCATGGCGCCGAGCGCCATCATGTCATTTGCGGCGAAGACGGCGTCGGGGGGGGTGTCGAGTGCCAGCAGCTTGCGCATCGCGTCCTGACCACTCCCGTAGCGGAACGTGCCCTCGACAACTCGACTCGGCACAATTTCCCGCCCCGCTTCAGTAAGCGCTCGGCAATACCCTTGATAGCGCTGCGCGCGGCCGTAGGTGGCGCTGCCCGCCCCGGTGGTTGGGCCCGCGATCATTGCGATGCGCTCGCCGCCGAGATCGATGAGGTGGCGCGTCGCCGTATATGCGCCCTGCTCAGAGTCGACGAGAAGGCAGCTCACTTGTGGGACGTGGTAGTCGCGCTCGATCGCGATAACCGGAATGCGCCCCCGATGCTTGACGAAGGCACGGAGCGTCTCCTCGGGAACGATGTCACCGATGAGGACGAGCCCGACGATCTGCCCTTCGAGGAGCATTCGGAGGTTGGCCTCGCCGAGGTCGTGGCGGTGGTCGGAGTCGCAGAGCGAGAGGGTGCGTCCAGCGGCGAGGAGGGAGTGGCTCAGTCCTCTCACGACCTGCGTGAAAAACGGATTGGTGAGATCGGAGACGATGACGCCGACGGCGTGTCCCTCGCGCCGCTTGAGTCCGCGTGCGAGCTGATTGGGGTGGTAGCCCATCTCGTCGATGGCGCGCTGGACGCGGCCTCTTGTCGTTTCCGACACCCACTCGGCGCCATTCACCACAGCGGAAACGGTTGCGATGGAGACACTGCAACGCCTGGCCAGATCATGCAGGGTGACCGGTCTCATCAACCTTGGGCGGAGGCGGATCTTTTGTATACGGTGGGCGGGAGACAGTAACTGTAACGTTTAAGTCTGTCAACGGGACAAATTCGGAGGGCAGATCGGTTGGGCGTATTCGGGCCAGATTAGGGGAGCACCGTTTGTCGTTCTCAGCCAAGCGAAGGACCGCTGGTTTCAACCGGTCGACGCAACACTCTGTCATCCCGCAGGAGCGAGCGCAGCGAGCGAGTGTCGGGATCTACCGGACGATCTCGCGAAGCAGGCCGAGGTTGGACGAAGAGCAGATCCCGACATTCGCTCCGCTCATGCGGGATGACATCTCACGATAGCGTTGCGTCCACCGGTTGCATTCAGAGCGACAACTGGCCGATCGCTGCCGCGAGGACGGTCTCCGGCGTCCAGTCAGCGATCGGCCGCGAGGCGCTCAACTCGCCTCGGCACATGACGGCGATTCGATCGCAAAGGCCGAACAGTTCCGGTAAGTACGAGCTCACAAAGAGCACCGCGCATCCAGCCGATGCCCGCCTCGCGATGATCTCGTACACGTCCGCCTTGCTGCCGATGTCGATGCCGCGCGTCGGTTCGTCGAGCAGCAGAATCTGCGCGTCCTGATGGAGTAATCGCCCAATCGCCACCTTCTGCTGGTTGCCGCCCGACAGCGAGCGCACGGGCTGCGCTGGAGTTCGTGCGCGCACGCCCAACTCCTGAATCCAGCGTCTCGATTGGGTGGCCTGCGACGCCATGTCCAGCAAACCGATGGACGGCATGCGGAACGTCGGCCGAGTCGCGCACAGGTTGTCGGTGATCGAGAGCGGCAGCGCCAATCCTTCACCCTTCCTGTCCTCGCTCAGATATCCGAAGCCGTCCTTGACAAGTTGGCGCGTCCCCGCCCGCGCTGCTGGCGCGACACGGCCGTGGTGCTCGATGGTTCCCGCAGTGGCGACATCGAGCCCGAACAGCGCGCGCACGAGCTCCGTGCGACCAGATCCGAGCAACCCAGCCACCCCAAGGATTTCTCCGCGACGCAGCTCGAGGCTCGCCGAGCGTAAGCGCGGTGGCGATGCGAGATCGCGCACGGTGAGCACGACGTCCCGCTGCCCGATTTGCGCACGCACGGGAAACATTCCGGTCGTAGCGCGTCCAACCATGCGCGCAATCAGCTCGTCGTTCGTCGTGTCGGCAATGTCGCCAGTCGCAACGCTACGTCCGTCGCGCAACACGGTGTAACGATCCGCAATCTGCCGGACTTCCTCGAGAAAGTGGCTGATGTAAATCACGGCAATGCCGCGCGCTGTCAGACGATGTATGAGCGCAAATAGTCGCTCGACGTCGGAGCCTTGCAGACTGCTCGTTGGCTCATCCATCAACACCACGCGCGCATCCGCCGCCAGCGCTCGGCAAATCTCGACAATCTGGCGCGCGGGCAGCGAGAGTTCGGCGAGCTTGCGATCGGGCCGGATCTCCGGGTGCGGCAACTCGTCGAGCAATGCGCGCGCACGTTCGCGTGAACGTTTCCGATCGATCCATCCGCGGTGCGACACCTCGCCGCCGAGTAGGACATTCTCGGCAACGGTAAGATGGGCGCAGAGGGAGAGCTCCTGGTGGATGAGCGCCACGCCGTGCTTGCGCGCGTCGAGCGGCGAATGCGGCTCGTAGCGCGACGTCTTGAGCTGCATCACGCCTGTATCGGGGCGCACCGCACCTGCAAGCACGCCCATCAGCGTGCTCTTGCCTGCCCCATTCTCGCCAATGAGCGCGTGCACTTCGCCTTCGCGCACGGCGATGTCGACGCCATCCAGCGCCAGCGTCGCACCGTACCGCTTCGCGATCTTCGAGACGCGAAGGATCTCGCTCATCCGCCGGTGAGATACTTGTCGATGGGTGGCGCGACGATGTCTTTCGTCGCCGGGAGGTCGAGATTGTCTGGCGTCACCATGGTCACGCCGGTGTCGATCTTCTTCTCGACGGGCTGCTTGCGCAAATGCGCCACCATGGTCTTTACACCAAGGTACCCCATGCGCATTGGGTTCTGGACCGCGATGCCGTCGAGCTGATGCGCGCGCATTGCGTCAACGAGAATCTGGCTCGCGTCGAAGCCGACGAAGCGTACCTTGCCCGCTTTACCCATGTCCTGCAGCGCGAGCAACATGCCGACGGTTGCGGATTCGTTCGAAGTGAAGATGCCCTGCAAGTCGGCACCGAAACGGTTGAGCAGATTCTCCGAAGCGCGTTTAGCGGTTTCGCGCGTGGAGCCGGCGTATTGATCGGACGACACGATGATGATGTTCGGGAACGCCGACTTCATTTGCTCGAGAAAACCACGCTCGCGCTCTTCCGTGCTTGCCGAACCTTCTTGCAGTCGAAGGACCAGCAGCTTGCCCTTCCCGTTCATCGTTTGGCCCAGGCGGTCGGCGGCGAGTGTGCCACCCTTGTAATTGTCGGTGGCGATGAAGCTCACCATCGCGTCGGACTCGAGTCCGGAGTCGATGATCACGGTTGGAACGCCGGCTGCCTTCGCCTCTTCGACAGGACGCACGAGCGCCCGACGATCGAGTGGCGCGAGGACAATTCCCTGGACGCCTTGCGTGGTGAATCCTTCGACGACTTGAATCTGCTGCTCTCGGTCGTCTTCGCGGAGCGGCCCCTTCCAGATGACCTTTACGGTGTCGCCGCCGGTGGTCAGCTCCTGCGCGGCCTGAATCGCGCCGGCGTGGATGCTCTTCCAGAACTCGTGCGACGTTCCCTTGGGGACGACGGCGATGGAGAGTGTCTTCGCGGTTGCGGAGGTGGCAGGCTTGTCGGCGCCCTTGGAGCACCCAGCAGCGACGAGCAGCAGCAGGAACGACGAG
>JBDTXZ010000412.1:0-4323 GCA_040005935.1 bacterium
GCGACAACCACGCCGAGCCACTCGAGCCACGCACGGCCCTGTGGTACAATGCGCACGACGATGGGCGTCAGCGCTGCCCATGCCCAGTAGAAGAGCAGAATATGACTCGCGAGGTCGGCGAACATTGCGCCGTTGGCCGGGCCGTCCTTGCGCACGAAAAAATGGCCGGACGACATCAGGCCGAAGAGTGTCCATAGCAACAACACGATCGTGCCGTTCCGGATGAGATGCTGTCTCTTCGCCGCCACTGTCATGTTGAAACATCATGACACGCGTGCAGCCGTGCTACCGTGTGGCGTCGAGTCGCTGGAGGCGCGTGCCACGTCGGCCGCAGATGGCGCCGAACTGGCGACGCCAACAGCCGATCCAGCGGCACCTTCCCGCCACTCGGCGGCAACGTGAGGTATTTGCAGCGCGACACCGAAAGAATGGTGCATGTCATACCGACCACTGCCTGCGCTGGTTGCACTTCTCGCCATGCCCCTTGCGGCTCAACCGACCCTCACCGCAAGCCGCCGAACCAGCGCAATCACGCTCGACGGAAAGCTCGATGAGGCCGATTGGGCCGCCGCCAGACTCGCGGATGGCTTTGTGCAGCGATTCCCCGATCCGGGGAGGAAGGCAACCATGCAGACTGCCGTGCGCGTGCTGTATGACGACGAGGCGATCTACGTGGGAGCGCGAATGTACGATCCGCATCCGGACTCGATCACGGCGCCACTCGCGCGACGCGACCCCGGCAACGTGAACTCCGATTGGTTCGACGTCATCTTCGACAGCTATCACGATCGCCGCACGGCCTTCCGGTTCGCCACGAACCCTGTCGGTACGAAGCTCGACGTCTACCATTTCAACGACGGCGACGACGACAACTCCTGGGACCCGCGCTGGGAGGTCGCCACGCGGATCGATTCACTTGGATGGACGGCGGAGTTTCGCATCCCACTCTCGCAGTTGCGCTTTCACGGATCGACCGGCGAGCAGGTCTGGGGCCTCCAGTTCTATCGCGCGGTCGCGCGCCACAATGAATGGACATTCTGGTCGCCCTATCCTCCCACGGCGCCGGGCTTCGTGTCCAACTTCGGTGATCTGCGGGGGCTGGTGGGGTTGTCGCCCCCGTCGCCGATCGAGGTCGCGCCGTACGTGAGCTCGCGAACGGTGAGCAATCGGACGTCGGCGGGCAGTCCGTTTACAAATGGCGTGCACAGTGGCGCGGCGGCGGGCGCGGACTTTCGCATCGGACTCGGCTCCGCTCTCTCCATCACCGGCGCCATCAACCCGGATTTCGGGCAGGTCGAAGTCGATCCTGCCGTGTTGAGCCTCTCCGCGGTGGAGACATTCTTTCCCGAGAAGCGTCCATTCTTCCTCGAAGGATCCGGCATCTTCGAATTCGGTGCGTTGCCCGTGAACGCTGCGTATGGATTCTCGCGCTTCGTCCATTGGCGGCGCATCGGACGCACGCCGCAATTGTCGCCTAATGCCGAGTGGTCTGACGTCCCCGAAAACACCACGATCCTCGGTGCCGCCAAGCTGAGTGGGCAGACGTCGAACGGATGGTCGCTCGGTGTACTCGACGCGACAGCGCAGCGAGAGAACGCGGATGTGCAGTCTGTAAGCGGCGTACGGAGCAGCGCGGGCGTCGAGCCACTCACCAACTATTTCGTGGGCCGTGTCAAGCGCGACCTCGACAGCGGGCGCACGACGCTCGGACTGCTGGCGACGTCGACCACGCGGTCGCTCGACAGCAGCTTTGCGCCGTTCCTTCGCGCCAACGCCCATCTGCTCGGTATCGATGGCGCGCGCTCGACATCCAACAGGCGTTGGACATTGGGCGGATCGTGGATTGGCAGTCGCGTCGAGGGCAGTACGGCGGCCATCGCGGCCACGCAGCATTCGAGTGTACGGTATCTCGGACGTCCGGACGCGCCCTATGCGCCGTTCGATCCAACTCGGACGTCGCTGGTGGGGCATGATGCCATGCTTGGTGTGGTATACCAGGGCACACCGCTCTTTGGTTCGGTCCAGCTACGCGAGACAACTCCCGGCTTCGAGATGAACGATCTCGGCTACGAGTCCCGTAGTGATTTCCGCTCGCTCGCCGCGGCCGTTGGCGCGACCCATGATGCGTCCGCCAATCTGCTGCGGAGTACGCGCGCAACGGCGTACACCATCAACGCCTGGAACCTCGGCGGCGACGCATTCCATCACGAGCTCGGCATCACGGGCTCGGCGGAATTGCGCTCGTATTGGCAGATGAGTGCGCGCGCCGCAGTGCTGCCCTCCGTGCTTGACGATCGGGCAACGCGCGGAGGACCGCTGATGCTCGTACCGCAACGATGGACCTCCTCAGCGAGCGTTGCGTCCGACAGCAGACGAACGATCATCGGCCGCGTTGGCGCGTCCTTCGCGGCGCTTGCCGGAGGGGGAAGCGATCTTACACTCTGGCCGTCGGTGACGGTGCGTCCATCTCCGTCGCTTCAGCTGTCGTTCAGCGCCACCGTCGACAACTTGCATGATGAAGCACAATACATTCGCACGGTAGGGCACGACTATGTGTTCGCGACATTGCGCGAGAAAACGCTCGCCATGAGCGGGCGGATCGACTGGACGCTCTCCACCGCACTCAGCGTGCAGATGTTCGTACAGCCATTCGTGGCCACCGCGAACTTGTCGAGCTACAAGGCGCTCCGTGCGGCGGGGACGTTCGCCTTTGATGTATATGGCGGAGATCGCGGGAGTGTCCGCGCGTTGGCCGATGGTAGCGTGGAGATCGATCCCGACGGCGTGGGTGGGCCACGGTCACCGTTCACGCTCGCGAGCGCTGACCACGACGCGAGCTTCCTCTCGCGCGCATTGCGCCTGAACGGACTGATTCGATGGGAGTACCGGAGCGGATCGGTGCTCTATCTCGTGTGGCAGCAGACGCGCGATGGGCAGGCCGTGCTGGATGACTCGTCGTTGCGGTCCGGATTCGATGGAGTAGCTCGCGTACCGGCCAAGGATGTCGTGATTCTGAAGGCGACGTACCAGTTGGGGAGATGACACAAGGAGCGAGTCGATTTGTTTGCAGCGCTCAAGGATTGGGTGTCCGCTGCGCGCGCCTGAACCCTTGAGAACCACGAAGGCACCGTCGCTTACGCTGCACAGAGCTGCGCCAGCCGAGACGCGGAGTTCGCAATTTTGAAATGCATCGCTCGTCGACGCGGCACCTGTGCAAGGCCGTAAGTGGCCTCGCCTCGGCCGCGCACGCGTGCGTTCAGTCAAGCAGTGCGTGCATCTGCCACGATCGGCTTTACCATGGGCACTCCGGAGCGCGATAGGCGCTTTGCCGGCACGCACCTCCATGGCGGTCACGCTCGGGCCGCGGGCGATGACGACAACCGACTTTGCTGTCGTGGCGACAAACGCCGGTCAACTGTATGTTTGTCGCCCCCACTCGGACCTCGTCGTGATAGACGCGCTGACCCACCTGAACCGGCTGCTCGTCGGTCGCTATCGCATCGACCGCGAGATTGGGCGCGGTGGAATGGCCACGGTGTATCTCGCCAGCGAGGAGAAACACCACAGGCGAGTCGCGCTGAAGGTTTTGAATCCCGAGCTGGGAGCCGTGCTCGGCGTCGAGCGGTTCCTGGCCGAGATCGAAGTCACGGCCAATCTCCAACACCCGAATCTGCTTCCGCTGTTCGACTCGGGCGAGGCGGACGGACTGTTGTATTACGTCATGCCCTTCATCGAGGGCGAGTCGTTGCGCGCGAAGCTCGATCGCGAGAAGCAGCTGCCCATCGAGGAGTCGCTGCATCTCGCCACGTCGATCGCGGCAGCGCTCGACTACGCCCACCGCCGCGGCGTGATCCACCGGGATCTCAAGCCGGAGAACATCCTGCTGCACGAAGGCCAACCGCTGGTCGCGGACTTCGGCATCGCACTCGCCGTGAGCAAGGCCGGCGGAGAGCGGGTAACGCAGACCGGTTTGTCACTCGGCACGCCGCAGTACATGTCGCCGGAGCAAGCCACGGGCGATCGCGTCATCGACGGACGCACCGATATCTACTCCCTCGGCGCGATGCTGTATGAGATGCTCACCGGCGATCCCCCCCACATGGCGAGCACCGCGCAGGCGGTCATCGCGCGCGTCATCACGGACACGCCGAGACCGGTCAGCGCGAGCCGGCCGCACGTCTCGCCAAGAGTGGACGCAGCCGTGGCGCGTGCGCTGGAGAAGCTCCCCGCGGACCGATTCACGACGGCGCAGGCATTCGCGAACGCACTCGCCTCGCACGAGGGAGTGACGACCACACCCGGATTGCCATGGGGCATCGGAGC
>JBDTXZ010000413.1:0-4322 GCA_040005935.1 bacterium
TGAAGTGAAGTGGGCATGTTGGCGGAGCTGTCTGAGCTGACGCTGGCGGTCCCCAGCGGTGAGCTGCGACGTACCGCCCGAGACGATGCAGGTGCCGTCGCGTGCCGTTACACCGGAGAATGGGCCGACGCCGACCTCGCGTGGCCAGGCTAGTCGCCCGGGGAATGCCCTCAGAACACGATGCGATACCGGACGCTGGCGGCGCCGCCATACGCGGCGGGCTTAGAGAAGTGCTCCACCGCCTGCCCGCCATTCGCCTCGATCACACGGCGCGACGGCGTGTTTGCCACGTCGGTCGTGAGGTCCACCCAGGGCAGTCCCTCGAGCTTCGCCTCAGGCAGCAGCATCCTCAGCGCGCGCGTCGCGTAGCCGTTGTTTTGCTTCCAAGGCACGACCGCGTAACCTATGTGGCCGAGGCACGTGGGAGGGAGATCGGTTGTCCCGGGCTGCCAGCGAAAGCCGATGCTGCCGCAGAACTCGCCGTCCCACATCCACTTATGGTAGCCGGGCAGGCGCGCGACCTGGCGTCCGTCCGGCAATTGGATGGGCGGACCCTTGGCCTCGCGGTCCACCTGCTCCGCTATGAAGCCCTCAGGATCAAGACGGATCTGCTCGAGCTCTTCGGCACCGGCCTCCGGACGGAGGTTGTCCGGTGACCACCCCTGCTCCAGCGCATGGATGTAGCTGGGCAGCCGCGTCATCTCGGGAAACACCAGCTCGAAACGGCTCATGGCTCACAAGATACGCGCACCTCATGCGGTTGCGCGGAGACCGGCCCGGTGCCGCTGCGTTCGGGCCGGCCGTTCCGATGATCAATTCAGCGGAATCGCCACCCCATCCTTCACTCTCGAAAGCGCTAGCCCCGCGGTTCCTCGCCCGATCGCCTGGCCCGCGGTAATATCGAACCGGTAGTGCAATCCTGCGTAGATCCTCGACACGCCCGCCTCGTCGAGCTGTGCGTTCAGGGTCGTGGCCGCGGACGGGAACATAGACGCGAGAACAGTCTCATAGGCCGCCGACAGGCACGAGTGCGCCGAGGGGTACGAGGGAAAATTTGGGCGACCAACCGGCGTCGTGATAGCTGGATCGGCCTGAAATGGACGGAGGTACCAGTAGGCGTACTTCGCGTCCCAGCATGCGATGCTCGCATCCATGCCCGCCACGTGCATCATCGCGAGCATGCGTGCTGTCGTTTGCTCGCTGCTGCCGCCTTGTAGCGCCAACGTCAGTCCCGTTACGCTCCACAGGCCTGCCGGCCCCGACGTGTGATCGACCGCCCCCCAGTACTGCGCGATTCGGAGCTGCTCTGGCGTCCGTGCGTCGGAGACTCTCCGCACCTCGGTCAGCTCGGCGAGATACGCGGCAGAGTTGAATGTCGGCGGTGCGGATGGACGGAACTGGTCGGCAGACGTCATCAGCCACGGCTTCACTTGCCCCCATTGCGGCGCAAGCGGCGCTGCCGGTGCCGGCGCGCTCGTCCAGATCCCCGCGCCGGTGGGCACCGTTCCCGTCCAGGGCGCGGTGCTTCGATCGGTAGCGCCGCGGGCAAGCACCGCTGCGCCGATAATCTTTCCGGCTGCAACGCCCGCAACGAATTGCGCGGGACATTCGCTACCCACGGAACCCACCGTGATCGCGTCCGCGGCGAGTTGCGCGTCGATCGCACCCTGCTCCCCTGGATAGATCCCCGCCAGCACGGTAGCGGCCGCGCCGGCGGCCGCGCCCGCTTCCGACTGCGGAGAGCCGCCGCTCGTTGCAGCACCGGCGGCGACGATTGCGTTGTACTGGGCCACGCTCGCCAACGCGAAGGTGCGTGCGATGCCGAGTGGACCAAACTCGCGGCGGGCGACGATTGCACCAGCGAGTGCGTTCCAGCGTCCCGAGGCCGTGGCGCTCCCGACGCTCGTCGACTGCGAAACAATCGGCGTGCATGTATCGTGGAGCGGGACGACGGATGTATCGCTCGCGCATGCGCTTACGGAGAGCGCTAGCAAGGCGGCTCGGCTGATGACGGACGGCATGATGACCTCTTGAGGCGTCAGACGTGTTGCCGGTGTGCTGCGGCGTTCATAGCTTCACCGGACGGCGCAATCGCGCCGCAACAGCAGACGCGCACAAATCCCTTGAAAGACGCCACGACGCGTCTTCGCGAGCTGCGGTGCCTCTCGAGAAGTGTGCGCGGATGCTGGATGAGGAGCAGTTGCCCCGGGTGTACGACGAGCTGCGTCGGATCGCCCACCGGCAACTTGGAAGTGAACGGCCCGGGCATACACTCTCCACGACGGCGGTCGTTCACGAGGCATACCTGCGGCTCGCGAGTCAGGACGACACCCGCTGGGCGAATCGCGCGCATTTCTTCGCGCTCGCCGCGCGCACCATGCGCCGCATCCTCATCGATTACGCGCGGCACTATCACGCCGCCCGTCGCGGTGGCAGCGGGCGAGCCGCCATACCATTGGATGCGCTCGAGCTGGCCGGCGTCCCCGAACTCGCGGTGGAGGAGCGAGCCGACTGGCTGCTGGCACTCGACGAAGCGCTTGTGCGGCTGGCTGCCAACGACGAGCGCCTGGCGCGCATCGTCGAGTGTCGCTTCTTCGCCGGCCTCAGCGAAGACGAAACCGCCGAGGCACTCGGCGTGTCGGCGCGGACGGTGGCGCGCGATTGGCGCATGGCGCGCGGGTGGCTGTACCAGGAGCTGCGAGACGATGTCGCCTGACCATACGCGCTGGGCTCTTGTGCGCGATGCTGTGGAGGGCGCGCTCGCCGTACCAGAGTCCGAGCGCGACGCGTATGTCGTCGAAACGTCGGGAGACGATCCCGCCCTGCTTGCCGAGATACGGCGTCTCCTCGCTGCGTGCATCGATGCAGGCGAGACGTCGTCATTTCTCGCTACGCCGGCGTCGTCGTTCGCCGCGCCGTTGCTCGCTGAAGTCGACGCGGACCGACAGGCTTCCCGCGACAACGTTCTGCTCACGCTGCGAGAGGGTCTCGCGTCGGCGTATGCGGTCGAGCGCGAAGTAGGTGCCGGCGGAATGGCGACGGTCTACCTCGCCATCGACCTGAAGCACCAGCGGCGCGTCGCGATCAAGGTGCTTCGTCCCGACTTGGCCGCTACGGTTGGAGCGGAGCGGTTCCTCGCCGAGATCCGCGTGATGGCCGGCCTGCAGCACGCCAACCTGCTTTCACTGTTTGACTCGGGGGCGGTGAACGGGCTGCTCTACTACGTGATGCCCTTCGTGGAAGGGGAATCGCTGCGCACCCGGCTCGATCGAGAGAAGCAGCTGCCAGTGGACGAGGCAGTGCGCCTCGGTGTCGCGATTGCGGGCGCGCTCGACTACGCGCATCGTCACGGAGTCGTGCACCGCGATCTCAAGCCCGAGAACATCCTGCTGCACGAGGGACAGCCGCTGGTGGCGGACTTCGGTATCGCGCTCGCGCTGTCCAGCGCCGGCGCCGACCGCCTTACGCTCACCGGCCTGTCACTCGGCACACCGAAGTACATGAGCCCCGAGCAGGCCACGGGTGATCGCGCAATCGACGCGCGCAGCGACATCTACGCGCTGGGATGCGTGTTGTACGAGATGCTCTCCGGCGATCCGCCGCACACGGGGAGCACTGCGCAGGCCGTCCTCCGTCATGTCGCCACCGAAGAACCCCGTCCGCTGCGCGGCGAACGACCGTCGGTGCCCATTCACGTGGAGGCCGCCGTACATCGGGCTCTCGCGCGTGTGCCCGCGGACAGGTTCGCGACAGCGCGCGAGCTCGCTGATACGCTGGCGAATGGCGTGGACGCGCGCGGCCTCGCGCGTTCTGGGCGCACGCCATCCCGCGCACCGTGGAAGCGTGACCTTGTTCGCGCGGGGCTCATCGTCGCCGGGCTCGTGATTGCCGCAACCGCGGGTGTGTACCTGACGCGAACACGTGGCGCAGCGCCAGAGCGCGCGGCGCGTTTCGTCATCAGCGCGTTGAGCGACGCGCAACGCGGCGGCGTGCCGACTCTCACGCCCGATGGCCAGCACATCGTGTATATCGGCTCCGCGGGCATGCGCCACGCCATTCTCGTGCGCGGCATCGACGAGTTGACGGCAAGGCCTCTGGCCGGTAAGGAAGGCGCGATTAGCGCGTTCGTCTCGCCCGACGGCAAGCGCATCGGGTTCGTGACGACGGACGATCAGCTGCGGACCATACCGCTCGACGGTGGCACGTCCGTGTTGCTGGCAAGCGTGTTCCGTTACTCTCTCGCGAAGTGGAGTTCCGCGCACAGCAGCATCATCGACACCTATGCGTCGGGCGGACTCCACCAGCTTCCCGACACAGGAGGC
>JBDTXZ010000414.1:0-4319 GCA_040005935.1 bacterium
ACGTGGTGATGAGCGAGTGTAGGTGAACGGGCCCCCACCTATCGTTACGTCCAGAATGGCGTTGTGGCGCTGACGACCGCGCGCTATGGCTGCACCGAGAGGACGTTGGACCACCGTCACCAAGCCGGCCAAAGTGCTCGCAGGCGAGGACCGAGATGTGGCGCGACGAGCGGCCGGCACATTCGCGCCCGCAATCGCGGAGGCGAGTGGTGAGACGAGCTCCTGCTCCAACAGATCTGCGAGTATGGGATCGGCCTCACCGAGCAGCCGTTCTACCGCCCTGGTAAAGTGCGCAAACTCGGCGAAGCGGCCCGCCACAATTACGCCCTGCGCATGCATTCGCACCACTGCGAGAAACTCGGCCGCACTCGCTTCGTCGTCAGGCATGCGCGCGCGACGCAACGCGCCCCACTGTTCTCGCAACAGCGGCGACGCGTGCAGAAAGTGGCGAACTTGGAGAGGCACAGGTGGTCTGGAAAGTGAGGCGGCGCCTCAAACGATCTAAGAGACCAGTTGCGCGTTCGTGTTCCATGTCGTCTCTTACGGGGCGCATTGGCCAACCTGCTTTTTCGGTTGGCGACGCTTTGCGGCAGGTTTGTCGCCAGTCGACGCCGACGGGGGATCATGGCAACGTACCACGACGCAGTGGATGATGTGCTCGCGACAAACCCTCCCGTTCGCGACACTGGGCGAAGCCGGATTCTCTACATCACGTCGTCCTCTCCGGTTCCCGCAAAGCTTGGCCCGGCGCGGCGCAACTACCACATTCTCCAACAACTCTGCCGCTATTACGACGTAGCCCACCTCTCACTCGGCTCGCGCTCGGACGAGCAGATGTACGCGCGCGAGTTTGCCGAGCGGGTTGTGGATCACGCGTTCGTCGCACCCCGGGCCGGCCCGCGACGCAAGGCGGCACAGAGGGTGTGGAGAACGATCACGGGGCGGTGTGACTTCACACCCGTTCTCGATGAAGGTCTTCACGCGGCGTGTTCGCGTCTAACGGCCGCTCGCTTCGACGCGATCGTTCTGTCGTGCGTGCTCCTGCGCGGCCTTCCGCTTCCCATGCATATCCCAGTCGTTGGAGACACGCACAACGTCGACTTCGACGTCCATCGACAGACCGCATCCAACGCGACGACGTTTACGCGGCGCCTCTACTCGCAACTCCAGTGGCGCTCCACCCGCCGCGCTGAACGCCGGTGTGGCGGCAACGTCGACCTGCTGTTAGCCACGTCCGAACACGATCGCGGCGTCTTTCAGGACCAGCTGCACCTGCGCGACGTGGGACTCGTCCCGAACGGCATCGACCTGCGTGAATTTCAGCCGACAGCAACCGCCGGCGAGCCAGGCGTCATCCTCTTCACCGGCTTGATGAGCTACTACCCGAACCAGCAGGCGGTGCGCTGGTTCCTCGACTCGATCTTTCCCACGATCCTGCGCCGGCATCCCGGTGCGCGGTTCGTGGTAGGAGGCGCGTCGCCACCATCGTGGCTGCTCGCACGCCGGAGTCAGCACGTTGAAGTCACCGGCGCCGTGCCGGACATGCGCCCGCATCTCGCACGCGCGAGCGTGGTCGTCGTGCCGCTGCTCATCGGCGGAGGCACCCGCGTCAAGATCCTCGAGGCGTCAGCGATGAACCGCGCGGTGGTCAGCACGTCGCTCGGTGCACAGGGGCTGGGGATGCAGCACGGCAAGGACATATTCACGGCAGACGACGCTGACTCGTTCGCCGATTGCGTCGTGCGAGGTCTTGGCGATCCGGCTGGTGCAGCGCGCATTGCGCACGCAGCGCGTGAACATGTCCGACGGCACTTCGATTGGGACCGTATCGGCGATGGCCTCGCCGGCATCCTGGATGACCGCCTCCAACTCGTGTCGTGCGAGCGGTCGCCACGCACCGCGACCGGGTTGCGACTCGCATGATGATTCACACTGACTGCCGCCACTATCGGGGCAGCCACCCGTGCGCTCCGCACAAGCGTGTCGGTACTATTTGCGAGGACTGCCGCTCCTACGACGCCATCGAAGAGCGTATCGTGATCGTGAAGCTCGGCGCATTGGGCGACGTGCTTCGTACCACTACCTGTCTGGCGCCGCTCAAGGCGCGACACCCGAGCAGTCACATCACGTGGATCACGCGCGGCAACGCCGTGGAAATGCTGTCGGGAAACCCGCACATCGATCGGATCCTCTCGATCGACGACAACTACCTCGAATACCTCCACGCCGAGCATT
Organism: bacterium; assembly: GCA_040005935.1. Classification (GTDB taxonomy): domain Bacteria; phylum Gemmatimonadota; class Gemmatimonadetes; order Gemmatimonadales; family Gemmatimonadaceae; genus AG11. The sequence goes on from JBDTXZ010000414.1 coordinate 2,236, forward strand.
TCGACATCGCGATCGGACCCGATGCCGATCAGCTCTCGGCGTCGATCATGTACCTGCTTCGCGCCGACGAGAAGCATGGGCTCACCGGAGATGGCAGAGGGGGCATCCTGCCTCTCGGCGACGTCGCGCGCGCGTGGTGGCAACTCGGACTGAATGACGGCCTAAAGCGCCGGAATCGGCAGACGTATGGCGAGTGGCTGTATGCCATGTACGACCTCCCAATGCCGGTCGGGCGTCCCTTTCTGGCTCCGACCCCATCGAGCATCGCGAAAGCGCGCGCCTTCCTGCATGCCGAAGCGCCGGACGCGCGGCGATGGATCTGCTTCAATACGGGCGCGAGTGGTCGCTGGAAGGAGAAGAGCTGGAAGGCGAGGCACTATCGTGATCTGGCACTGGCGCTGCGCGCCGACGATCCGTCCCTGCGCGTCGTGATTGTCGGAGGTCCCATGGAAGCCGAGTTCAACGCGCATCTCATGGAGACGCAGGGCGTGTTCACCGACGGGGGCACGACCAACACGATAGGGGAACTCGGAGCGCTCATGCAGTGCTGCGAGTGGGTCGTGACGGCGGATAGTCTTGGCTATCACGTCGCGTGTGCGGTCGGAACGCGTGCCGTGTGCGTCGTCGGTCCCACCTCTCCATGGGAGCTCGATCTTTACGGCACCAACGAGGTCGTCTACAGCGACCGCGAATGCATCTCCTGCTATCTGGAGACCTGCCCATTCGCGGTCACCTGTATGGACGATCTCGATGCGCAGGCCGTCCTGTCGCGGATACGCCCTGTAGCCATTCCCGCGGCGAGCGCCGTTCTCCCCATGCGTGCATTGGCGCGTCACGAGACTCGGTAGTGCTCCTCGATGCGCGCACTGTGCCCGAAGGCAGTGTACTCGAAACGGATCTCTGCGTCGTGGGCGGAGGAGTGGCGGGAATCACGATTGCCACCGAAGCGATTGGCCGCGGAATGCGCGTCATGCTGCTCGAATCGGGAGCGCAGTCGCCACATGAGGCGACGCAGGCACTTTACGACGGCGTCGTCGCTGGCCGCCCGTACTACCCGCTCCGCAATTGCCGAGTGAGACAGTTGGGCGGCACATCCGCGGTCTGGGGCGGATGGTGCCGTCCCCTCGATGCACTGGACTTCGAGGAGCGCGCATGGATGCCCTTCAGCGGCTGGCCGTTCCCGAAGGAGCATCTCGATCCCGCCTATGAACGTGCGCAACAACTGTGCGGCTTGGGAGAGAATGACTACGGTGCTTCCGACTGGCGCAATGACGACGCACTGACGCCGCTGATGGATTCGCCGAGCTTTTGCGAGACCCTGCTGCAGATCCGCGCCACTCGGTTCGGCGAGGAATTCCGGCGGCGTCTCGAGGCGGCGGAGAATGTGCAGCTGCTGCTGCGGGCCAACGTGCTCTCAGTCGACATGGACGCCGTCAACCGCACCGCCCAGCGCGTGCACGTATCGACGCTCGGCGGCACTCGGTTCTTCGTGCGCGCGACGCGATTCGTGCTGGCGGCTGGTGGACTCGAGAACCCGCGACTTCTGCTTGCGTCGCGCGGCGCCAACCGGCGCGGAATAGGGAACGACCATGATCTGGTCGGCCGTTTCTTCTTCGACCACTTGCACGCACCGGTGGCGCGACTGCGCGATCACGATGGCTCACTCCGTCCTCTCCATGCCACGTCGACCGTTCGTGGAACCGTCGTGCGCGCGGCCGTGGGTCTCTCGCGTGAGGCGATCGTCAACGAGAGGCTCTACGGGTTCGGCGTCACCTTTCACAACGCGAGAGATCCGCACGACATCTTCAGTCTCGCCCAGGTGAGCGAGAGCTACGACGCGTTGCGCTACCTGCTTAAAACGCTGGCTCGCGGCGAGCGACCTGCGCGGGCGATGCATCACGCGGCAGCCGTGGTGTCGGGCCTCGACGACATCGCCACGATGGCCTGGCGGAAGTTCGCAACTCCGACCGACTCGGACCTGGTTGCGGGCTGTCGCGCCGAGCAAGCACCTGCTCGCGATAGCCGCGTGACGCTGGACGATTCCGTGGATGCGCTCGGCGCTCCACGAGTCCGTCTCGACTGGA
>JBDTXZ010000415.1:0-4319 GCA_040005935.1 bacterium
GGGCAGAAGGCCGATCGTGTCCTGCTGGACGCGGGCAGCTGGGTCTATTTGACCGACAAGGTCGTGATGAAAGACCGCAGCGCTGCGGTCGGCGACCTCGGGTCCAGTGGGCTTGGCGATTTCTCGGGTATTCTGTCTCGAATTCACGGGCGGTACTATCAGCGAATTCTCGTTCGCTCCCTGAACACGCGCGACTTCGGCTACGATTATTATCTTTGGCGGAAGTCGAGTGGGATCCGCGCTGCGCTACTCGAGAACTACCGCGAAGTGCGGCGCATTCCTGCCGTGGAAGGACAGGAGAACGGCACACCCTTCCTGCGCGAGATCAGCGTGCTGGAGCCATTGCCGTGAGCAAGCACGGTCCATCTCGAACGTGGGGTCTTTCGTGGCGTCGAACATACTGATCACCGGTGGTGCGGGCTTCATCGGGAGTAACACGGCCGCGCATTACCTCGCGCGCGGCGCCAATGTCACCATTTTCGACAACTTCAAGCGCTACGGCACCGAGTCCAACGCGCGTTGGCTTCAGGAGACGTACGGCGCCAACCTCACGATCCTTCGTGGCGACGTGCGCACGCCGGACGCCGCGTTTCAGCGCGCTGTCGAAGAGTCGGAAGTGGTATTCCACCTTGCCGCGCAGGTGGCCGTCACCACGTCCGTCACAGATCCCGCCACGGACTTCGCCATCAACGCCATGGGCACGTTCAACGTGCTCGAGGCCGTGCGTGCCTCCTCGGCCAAACCCATCGTCATCTACGCGTCGACGAACAAGGTGTATGGCAAGATGGAGGACGTGGGTGTCGTGGACCGCGGCACGCGGTACGAATACGACGGCCTGCCCTTTGGCGCCGACGAAGATCGCCCGCTCGATTTCTATTCGCCGTACGGGTGCTCCAAGGGGTGCGGGGACCAGTACGTCGTCGACTACGCACGCATGTATGACTTGAGGACCGTTGCCTTCCGCCAGTCGTGCATCTACGGTCCGCGGCAGTTCGGCCTCGAAGACCAGGGCTGGGTTGCCTGGTTCTCGATTCGGGCGCTCCAGGGCAAGCCGGTCACCATTTACGGCGACGGCAAGCAAGTGCGCGACGTGCTCAACGTCGAGGATCTCGTGGCGGCGTACGACTTGGCCATCACGCACATCGACCGCACCGCGGGACGCGCGTACAACATCGGCGGCGGGCCGGCGTCTACCATGTCGCTGCTCGAACTGATCGACTTGCTCGAGGTGCGCTTCGGCCAGCGTCTTCAGTACACGCACGCGGATTGGCGGCCCGGCGACCAGAAGGTGTTTGTCGCGGACATTCGGCGCGCGGCGGACGAATTCCAGTGGGCGCCCGCCATTGCCCCAGCGCAGGGCGTCGGCAAACTGGTTGAATGGCTCTCCGACAATCGTCAGCTCTTCGAGGGATTGTCGTGAGCCTCGGCCCCGCAGCGCGCGGCCTTGTCAGCCGCTTCGCGTGTCCACTCTGCCGAGCATCCATCGTGGAGCGCGGCGACGGGCTGCAGTGCACCGGCTGTGGCGCCACCTTCCCCATCGTGGACGGCATCGCCGATCTGCGGCCGGAGGATGCGCGCAACAAGCCCGAATTCAGCGACTGGACAAAGCACTGGAGCCACTCGAATCAGGAGTTGTTCTCGCAGAAGTTCTTCAGCCTGTACCGCAAGCAGGTTTTCGCGCGAACGGTCGCCTGGTTCATCGATCACTTCTTTCCGGCAGAGGGCGTGTTCGTCGAAGCCGGTTCAGGCACGGCCGAAACATCCATGCGCATCGACAAGCGCGGCGGAAAACGCGTGCTCGTCGCGGCGGATATCATCGTGCCGGTGCTGGCCCAGGTGCATCCCATCATGGACGTCAAGGTCGGCGCAGACGCCTTCCGCATGCCGTTCGGCGACGGGCAGGTGGACGGGATCTGGAACGTGGGCGTGATGGAGCACTTCACGCACGACTTGATCGACGCGATGCTTCGGGAGTTCCACCGCACCTTGGCGCCGGGTGCCCCAATCCTGCTGCTCTGGCCCGCCACCGACTCGCTCCCGCAAAAAGGCCTGAGGCTCGTCGAAAAGTTCTATAATTTCCGGAAGCCTGAGGCTGACCACTTCCAGTTTCACCCTGACGAGATTTCCAAGCTCCGCTCGTCGAATGAGGGCCGAGACGTGCTGCGGCGTAACGGATTCGAGCCGGTATTCGTCGATGGTGGTATGCGCAGCCTGATGGCCTTCAAGACAGTGGTGGGTCGCAAGCCGGCCTAAGCTGTCGTCGCGCCGCCCAAAACGTTGCCAAAGGGAGCCCATCGCGTCACTGGAGGGTAGTTTTCTCGCGAAGCACTCCGCCTGTTCCCCGCCCTGTTTTCCAGGATCAATGAGTACCCTCAGTATCATCATCCCCGCGCGGAACGAGGAAGTGACGTTGCCGCAGGTGCTGGACGACCTCAATCGGGTCATCCCCACGCTTGTCGGCTATACCGTCGAAGTCATCGTGGTCGACGACCGGTCGACTGATCGAACCGCAGAGCTTGCGCGCGCCAAGGGCGCGACGGTCGTTCCCAATACCAAGAAGCGCTCCGGAAAGGGGATCGCGCTTCGCACCGGCTTCGAGGCTTCGACGGGCGAGCTGCTCATGATGCTCGATGCGGACTACTCGCACCGCGTGGAAGAAATTCCCGGTTTTCTGGCGGCGATGAAGGACGATGTCGGATTGGTGATCGGCTCACGGGTCGTCGGCGGCAGCGAGGAGTATCACCACGTGCGCGCGCTCGGCAACGTGTTCCTGAGCGCGACGCTGGGGTTGTGCATGGGGCGCTATCTCTCCGACGCGCTCAATGGCTTCAAGCTGTTCCGCCGAAACGTGTTTTTCGACTACCCCTACACGTCCGCGAATTTCGAGATGGAAATCGAGATCATCGCGAACGCGATGCGGTCCGGGCAGAAGATTGTCGAGGTGAGCAGCCACGAGCGCGCACGCGCTGGTGGAGAGATGAAGTCGCGCGTGATCCGGCACGGCTTTCGGTTTCTTGGGCGCATCCTGTACGAGGGTGTTCGCGGTGTGAAGCCGCGCGTTGCCGTGTAGCAGCTGGCGTCCGGCAGACGGCGGTTGCGAACGGCAACCGCACACTGATCACGGATCCGTGATCAGTGTTTGGGTGTTGAATTCGCTTGCGGTTGGTCGGGGACGTCGGACCGCGCGGCGGCAAGCTCTCGCCTCAGGCGCTCCATCTCCCCGCGCATGGCGGGATCCTTCGCGAGATTCCTGGCTTCCGCGCTATCGGTGCCGCGCTCGTAGAGCTCCTCGTCGCCGACATCGTTGTGGATGTAGTGGAATCGACTGTCGATGAGCGACTGCAACCCCCCGCGACGGTTGCGGAAATTCTTGTCGACGTTTACGCCCATGGTCAGTTCCGACAGGATCGACCCGCCCGCGGTCGGCGGCGTCGCGCTCCAGTACTGCGCGAGCGACGACCCCGGAAAGCGCGGCCCGGTGGCATTGCCCGTGACGTCGAGAATCGTCGCGCCCACGTCGCGGAGGGAGACCATCGCACCCACCCGTTGGCCCGCTGGAATCCGTGACGGCATCGACATCACAAGCGGAACCTCGAGCAATTCTCGATACAGGCTGTTGCCGTGCTCCTCCAGCCCATGCTCGCCGAAATGCTCACCATGATCCGCGGCAAAAATCACGAGGGTGTTCTTGAGCACTCCGCGTCGCTCGAGTGTATCGAGGATACGACCGACTTCGTGATCGAGGCGCGCAATGGCGGCGTCGTATTCATCGGTCTTTTGCGTCGGCGTTGACTTGAACTTTGCGATCCACGTTGGATCGGAGCGGTAGGGCTTGTGTCCGCCCATATAGTTGATGAACGCGAAGAACGGACGGTCGCCCGATTCCTTTTGCCAGTCGAGAAACGCCGCGGTGACCGCAGGAGCCAGTCGCGGAACGTGGGACGGGCGAATGGCGCGCCTGAAGTCGAGGTGGCGCACGGCCGAGGCAACTCCTCGCAGCGTTCGCCGATCGATGATCTGGTTGAAGAAGTCGGACCGGCCATAGGCCGAATTCGCGAGGATGAGGCGCAGCGACGTGCGATAGTCGTCGTAGTGCGTGAACCCACGCTCGAGGCCCGACTCGTACGACGTATAAAAGTGATTCGAGACGAATCCGGCGGTGAGATACCCATTGTCACGCAACACTTCCGCTACCGTTCGCGGCCCGTTGTCTGGAAGTGGGTACAACCAATCCAGGCTCAAGACGCCGGGACGACGGCCCGTAAACACGCTCGCGTGCGTCGGGAGGGTCCACGGGGCGGGAGCGATAGCTTGATCGA
>JBDTXZ010000416.1:0-4286 GCA_040005935.1 bacterium
TTCACCGGCCAGTGGGCCGACCTCCCACTCGAAACCGTCGCGAAGAAAGCGCGTGAATTCGGTTTTGACGGACTGGAGCTCGCCTGCTGGGGCGACCACTTCGACGTGGTGCGCGCACTCGCCGAGGATGGCTACTGCCAGGAGCGGCGTGAGCTGCTCGCCAAGTACGGCCTGCAGGTCTTCGCCATCAGTAATCATCTCGTCGGCCAGGCGGTTTGCGATGCGGTCGACGATCGGCACAAGGCAATCATCCCGGCACACGTGTGGGGCGACGGAAATCCGGAAGGCGTTCGCGGTCGCGCCGCCAAGGAGATGCAGGACACCGCTCGCGCCGCCGCGAAACTTGGCGTCAACGTCGTCGGTGGGTTCACCGGCTCATCCATCTGGCCCCTGCTGTACAGCTTTCCGCCCGTTTCCGATGCGTTGATCGACGCGGGCTACGACGACTTCGCAAAGCGGTGGAATCCAATCCTCGATGTGTACGATGAGGTCGGTGTTCGCTTCGCCCTCGAGGTACATCCTACCGAAATCGCGTTCGATACATCGTCGGCACAGCGCGCGCTCGACGCCATTGGCAATCGCGAGGCATTCGGCTTCAACTACGACCCCAGCCATTTCGGATATCAGGGCGTAGACTATGCAGCGTTCATCGATCGCTTTGCCAAACGCATTTATCACGTCCACATGAAGGACGTGTGGTGGTCGGACCGACCAACGCCCTCTGGTGTGTTCGGTGGTCACCTTCCCTTTGGCCACCCCGATCGCTTCTGGGAATTTCGCTCACTCGGCCGAGGTCGCATCGACTTCGAGCAAATTATTCGTCGCCTCAACGCCGCGAACTACAGCGGCCCACTCTCCGTCGAATGGGAAGACAGTGGCATGGACCGCGATCATGGCGCGAAGGAAGCATGTGCCTTCGTCCGCTCGGTCGATTTCCAGCCTGCTATCAATTCCTTCGATTCCGCTTTCGCCCGTGAATGATCAATGACTGTTGTCGGCCGTTCATCAGAAGCTTTGCAACATCGCAACGTCGCGCGCCGGCTTGAGCGCTGGACGGCTGGCCTGCTCGCATGCAGCACGATCGCCATAGCTGCTCCTGCAGCCCATGGGCAGTTGCCCCGACGCTCGGCCGACTCCGTAGTAGCGAACGACACCGCGCGCACGCATCGGCTCGATCCCGTCGTCGTCACAGCAGCGCGCGTTGACACACGACTCACCACGTCGGCAGCGGCGGTCACCCATCTGTCGAGCGACGCAGTTCGCCGGCTTCCAGTACAAACGGTCGCTGACGCACTTCAATACGTGCCGGGCATGCTCGTCCTTCAAGGCGACGGACTCGGCCTCGCTCCACGCCTCGTCGTGCGCGGCTTTTACGGTGGCGGAGAGACGGACTACGCCACGGTGCTCATCGACGGAGTGCCGGCCACCGAGCTCGCGACGGGACAAGTCAACTGGGATCTCCTTCCGCTACAGGCAATCGAGTCCATCGAAGTCGTGCGCGGCGGTGCGTCTCCGCTGTACGGCGACGCGGCCGTCGGTGGCGTCGTCAACCTGATCACGCGGCGCGACCGGCCGGCCGCTCGTTGGCGTTTTTCCGGCGGCGAGTTTGGGCAGGCCCAGGGCAGTGGTTTTCTTGGCGGCACGCTCGGCACGCATCACGCGAGCCTCTTCGGCGATGCGCGTCGCTCCACCGGATTTCGTGCGCATGAAAAACGCGAGGGCGCGAGCGTCGGCGGATCATTGGCACTCGCGAATTCCGCGTCGAATTCGCTCACGGTGTCCACGCTCAATCACTGGCGCTCGTTCGATGAACCCGGCCCGCTTGCCGATTCCACGGCGACGCGCTCAGAGCGAGCGGCGGCGCCGTTCTTCCGCTTCGACAACACTGACGAACGCGTGCACCGCCTGTCGCTCGACGGTGCTTCGGCCGTAAATGCGCACGCGCGCGTGACCGGTTATCTCACCGGCGAAGCCGCACGAATTGACGCAGTTCGGACTCTGCCGCTGTCACCTGCATTCGCTGACACGAAGGATCGCCACCTCAACACCGATCGGGTTGTCGGCTCGCTGCAGACGGAATTTTCCGGGCAGCTCGGCGGAGCGGAGCAACGGCTCGTCGTCGGCACCGATGCAGGCGCGGGACGCTTGTCGTCGGAGTACCTCAAGGTGGCGACCGGTGGCCCATCGGCGTATGCGTCGTCGCCCGGTACGGTGGGCGCGACGGATTCGAAGGGAGAAGGACATCGTTCGAATGCGGCAGCGTTCGCGCACTGGCAAGGAACCTTCGCCAACGTGCTCCGTCTTTCGCTCGGCGGACGCATGGATTGGATCACCGATCGCTACGAGCCACTGTCGCCCAGTACTGGAACGGCGAAGAATGTGTACCGGTCGGCGTTCAGTCCCCGTGCGGGGATCAACCTCCGCTACGTCGAATCAGAGAAGCAGACGGGCAGCTTGTACATCACGGCTGGGCAGTCGTTCAAGGCGCCCACGATGGATCAGCTCTTCGATCAGCGCCGCACGCCTGTTCCCTTCCCTCCATTCGCGATTTCGACGTCCAACTCGACGCTCGAGGCGCAGTATGGCAAGAGCGGCGAAGTTGGCGCGTATCATCAGGTGAACATCGCTCCGCAGCTCGACGCGCGCATCAGCGTGGCGGCATACCAGACAGACATGCGGAATGAGCTCGACTTCGACCTGCAGAAGTTCAAGTACGTCAACCTCGGCAGCAGCCGTCACCGCGGCCTGGAAACAGGCGTCACGCTCGATGGGCCTGCGTCGATGACCGGCTTTGCCAACGTGACGTTGCAGAGTATCACGTCACGCGTCGCGGCCGACAGTGGACGACTGCTCAAGGCCATTCCGCAGCGCGTCATGGCGACTGGGCTTGGCCGCTCGTCGGCAACTGGTGTGTCCGCGTCGTTCAGCGTCACGCACGTGGGCGACTCGTTCCTCGATGACCAGAACACGCTCACGCTTTCAGGGCACACGCAGCTGGATGCGCGCGCATCGTACCCGGTTGGCCCTGCACGATTGTCGGTCGACGTGCGCAACCTGTTCGCGTCGCATTACAACTCGACGGGTTTTCCAGATCCCGCCGGCAGCTCGCTCATCTACTACTACCCAGCGGCTGGGCGCGTCCTGTCCGTGGGTCTCGAGTCGGGCTGGTAGCTTATGTCATCCCGCACGAACGAAGTGAGTGTCGGGATCTGCCATCGCTGCTCCACGGCCTGCTTCCGGCGCGCGCAGAGTTGATCCCGACAGCTGCTCGCTACGCTCGCGCGTGCGGGATGACAGAGGTGTCTACTTCGTCGGCTTGATCGCCGATAGTTCCGCAACCGTCCACGGTGTGGTTCGCGCTGTGGTTGCCGCGCGGATCTGCTTTACCTTTGCTGCGGTCACAGGCGCTGCCTTGTTGCCCCAGGCGCTGCGGACATACGTCGCCACCGCAGCAACGTCCGCGTCCTTGAGTATGCCGCCCCACGCGGGCATGGCACCGGAGAAAGTCTGGCCGGCCACTTCCACGGGGCCTGTGAGACCCTGCAGAATGATGCGCACCATTTTCGCATCATCGTCCGCGACCCATTCACTCCCGGCGAGCGGCGGATACTTCTCCTCGACGCCTTCGCCGCTCACCTGATGGCATGCGGCGCAGGTTGTCGTGAAGATCTTGCTTCCATCTGGCGCGCCAGCCGCGGCCGTCCCCGGTTTACTGGCAGACGCGCCGCTCTTTGGCTTGGCCTTCGCAGCCGCCTTTTGCGCCAGTGCAGGTGACGCGAAGGCCAGCGAGCACGCGAAGACAGCGTTTAGGACCACAATAGATTTCAAACGATGATGCATTCTCTTATCGGCAGGCGGCGGGGTCTGATTTCACGAAGTACGGCTTGTAGCTCGATGACTTGGGATCCATGCATCCCTTGAGATTCAAAATCTCGACTTTGCGAAAGTCGATTTCCGCTGTCTCGGCCTGAAGCGAGATGCTGCCTTCAGTGATCGGCTTCCCTGCTACTAACACCCCAGGCTTGGTATTGTTCGCCGAGCCGCCGCCCATTTCCGGCTTGCGGTAGGTCAGCACGGTGTCGCCATTCGCGATGTGCTTGATGATGGAGTCGCCGAGGACGAGGGCCTCAACGCGAACCCATTGGTCGCCGTCGTAGGTCTTGGACGTTGAGTTGATGCAATGGCGCGTAATGAGTGAGTCGCCAAAATGCACGTTGGTACCGGGCGTGCAGAGGTTCGCAGTGGGTCGCGCTCCCTTGCCGAGTCCGCCTAGCAACTGCACCTCG
>JBDTXZ010000417.1:0-4284 GCA_040005935.1 bacterium
CACGTTGGTGCTGGTTGATGTCGGAATGCCTTATCATACAACCGTCGTTCCAAAAAGGTCAGGTGAGCAAAGTGGGTTCAGGGCATCGACGTCGCGTGATCGTGACGGATTCCGAGCAGCGCGCCGCGTTGGCGGTCGTGCGCTCGCTGGGGCGTGCGGGTCACGAGGTGATGGCGGTGGGGCACAAGGAAAACGCCCTCGCCAAGGCCTCCCGCTACGCGTCTGCGCGTGAGATGGTCGCCAATCCGTTCGCTGAGCCCGCGCGGTTCACTGACGATATCGTTGCACTTGTCGCTCGCTGGAACGCGGACGTGGTGCTTCCGGTGGCAGAACAGAGCCACCTCGCGCTCTTGCCGCATCGTGAGCGGCTCGCGCCCGCCATTGTCGCTGCGGGTAGCGTCGACGCATTTCACCGTGTATCAGACAAGGATCTCGTGCTGGCCACGGCCGCGAGACTCGGCATTCATGTACCTAGGCAAGTGCTTGTGCCGAATCGAGACGCCGCGCGCCGACTCGAGAATGAGGGGGCACTCGAGCTCCCGGTGGTAATCAAGCCCGCGCGCTCCGTCGTCGGTGGCAACCACTTCAGCGTGCTGCATGCGCGCGACGCGAACGAGTATCGCCAGCGCATCGCGTCACTCCCCGATCACGCGTTTCCGCTGCTCGTACAGCAGCGCATCGTCGGCCGGGGACAAGGAATTTTCTTGCTCGTGTGGAATGGCGAGCTCGTCGCGTCCTTCGCGCACAGGCGCCTGCGCGAGATGCCGCCCTCCGGTGGTGCGAGTGTGCTTTCGGAAAGCATTCGCGCGGACTCAGAGTTGGTGCGTCTCTCACGCGCGTTGCTGGACGAACTGGGCTGGCAGGGCGTCGCGATGGTGGAGTTCAAGGTGGAGACGGCAACGGGTCGCGCCTTTCTCATGGAGATCAACGGCCGCTTCTGGGGAACGACGCAGCTCTCGATCGACGCGGGGGTGGATTTTCCCGTCTTGCTCGTCGCTGCGGCAGCTGGCGACGCACTCCAGTCGCCACCGTCGTACCGCGAAGGCGTTCGCCTTCGGCAGTGGTGGGGCGATGTCGACTACGTCATCACGCGACTGCGCCATTCCGCGACCAGACTCTCCCTCCCACAGGACGCGCCGAGCAATCGGCGCGTTCTCAGCGAATTCCTCACGTGGAGTTCCGCAAGCAGGCTCGATGCCTTCCGCTTCGATGATCCGCGGCCCTTTTTGCGCGATTCGGCGGCGTGGCTTCGCGGCAGGCTGAAACGCGGGAACACCTAAGCGCTGCGCAACTGCACATGCGGGGGCTTCGTCCGCTCCGGACGACAAAGTTCCGGCGGCAGGCCACGGCACACGAATCGCGAATTTGGACTCCGGTAGAGTTTGCTCTCTTTCCGGTGACCTGCATCACATCGCGACCCTGCGGTACGGACGATGCTTCCGCGGTGTGTACCCCTTCTCGTGAGGCAGCCATGAGCGACACCACCGATGCGCAGACGACGCGACCTGAGACGCCGAAACGCATTACGCTGGAGGGCCGCGCCTACGGGCATATCTCGTTCGCCCAAGAGACGGATCGAGCGAACGACCAAAGCCGTAGAACGACCGCTTCGCTCGTCATGGATCAGGCGCCTCGTGTCAGCGTGGAACGACGCGATACGGGCGCGCGACGACGGGTCAGCGGCGCCTGACGCCCTCAGCCGTCACGTAGTCGCGAATCAGTCAACGCGGCGCCCGGATGGCGGCGCGAAACACCCAATAGATCAACGCTGCCTGCGCCGGCAGTCGGGCGATCAGTGACGCAAGCCACACCGGCGATGCGTGCGTCGCGCGCGCATTGAGAAGCATCTGCACGTTTGCGGGAAAGACGGCAACGAGCAATGCGATGAGCCCCCATCCCGCGAACGCGCGAGTGGCCGGCATCAACAGTCCAGCGGCGCCCAATACTTCGCACACGCCGCTGATCAATACAAGCGCGAGTGGCGCCGGAAGCCACGGCGGCATGATCCGCACGTAATACTCCGACTTTACAAAGTGGAGTACCCCTGACATGGCGAACAGCAGTGCGATCAGGATGAGCGACAGCGATACACGCGGCTGCGCGCCCTGCGCGGCGCCGATCAACGGCCGCTCACGTCCGCTCCGACTGTGTCGGTTCGCTTGGAAGAAGCGCCGTGGCGGGAGTAGTCGGAGCGGCCGCACTCAACCCGTCGAAGGAGATGCTCAGTCCGTCGAGCGCTTGCATGATCTCCCGCAGGCGCGCAACCATCTCCACGGCCTCCGGCGGAAGTTCCTCGCCTTCGGATTCAGCCTGCGCGACAAAGTCTTCCAGCTGGCGCAATTGTGCCGCCAACCCGTCTCGTGGTGCTGCCGTTACCGGCACGCTTTCGTCTGCGTTCATGCCATCCTCGCTACGGGTTGTTATCACGCGTGCGCGGCTACGCGATTAGCGTCTGCGTTCCGGACCAACTCTTTCCGGGATCGAGAACCACTGGCGTGTGCACAGCTGCCGCCTCGACGCAAAGCATCCGGCGTTCGCCCCCGGGCTCCATGTCACGCATGGCCGCCGCCACGTCGGCGCCTGGATTCCAGATGACGACGTCAGGAAAGTTCTTCGTCTCGATCGCGAGTTCGCGCGTTGGCTCGCGCAGCGTTAACCGGGACGGTGCGTTCATGTAGACACGATCGATCTCGCCATGCACGCGAATTGATTCCTCGTCGTCGACGAAGGCGTGTCCGGGTGCGCGCGTCTCGCGATATTGGTGCCCTTGGAGTCCGACAATTTCGGCGTCATGCGCATCGAGCACGCCAACATAGGTGTGCAATGCCGCCGTAAAACTGTATTGCTCCTTGCTTGTATTCTCGACGGCCAGGGTCGTGGCAAGGCGCTGTCCGCCGACGCGCACCGTGAGCGTCGCACGAAATGAATGCGCCCAGATTGCGCGTGTTGCGGGAGAATCGGTCAGGGAGAACGATGCGATGTGGTCGCCGTTGGCTTGACGTCCACCGTAGCCGTTCAGTGTCCAGCGGCTCGTACGCACGAAGCCGTGCCTGGGGAGCGGACCTTCCTTCGCAAACTGGGGGAAGATCACCGGAATTCCCCCGCGAATCGAAATGCCCTCGTGAAAGCGCGTGAAGCTCGAACGCGCGCTGAGGAAGAGTCGCTCGACATCGCCTGAAGCAGGACACCACGACACCACGTGCGCCCCGTTCAAGCTCACCTCTGCTCGAGCGCCGTCGGCGGCCGTCAGTCCGACCTTCGTCAGAACGCTGACGTCCTCTGAGGGCTGATTCACCGATTCTAGAACTCGCGCTTCTTCATCTGCTGGAACAAATCCTTCGCGTCCGACGACGCCGCCTCTTCTGCTTCCGTCTGTTGCGGACGCGTGGCGTCGAGCGTGGCGTCGTAGGTGCGATTCTTCTTCGGCTTGGCGGCAGCAGCGGCGGCGGCGGTCTTTCTGAGCAAGGCTTTCATCTGGGCGTCATTCATCTCGAGCGTGCTCCGATGCGGGGTCGAGTCAATAGCTGCAAACGAGCGGCCGGAACTGCACCATGCGTTCGACGAAAAGCACTGCAATCTGTCACGGCGAAATGACGTACGAGCCGAAGAGCCTGTCCAGTTCTTCCACTGGATCGACACACATGCCTTCGTGCACGGGCGAACTCTGCAGCACATCAGACCGTGGCGCGGTGAGCCAATGAAAGCGCTCCGATGGAGGCGCTAATGCAACCGGCCCTGCCGCCTCGTCACCCGCGCAAATGGCCGCGCACGAGATCAGGTACCGCCCAAGCAATTCAGGATCGAGGCCAGGCGCCATTCTCGTCAGGGCGTCAACCCCAGTGACTGCACGCAGTGCCAGAAACTCAACAGTTCTCGCGTGCACGACCACGCCCACGTTCACGAAGGCACCCGTGTGCACGCGTGGCACCACTCGAAGCACGGCAAAATCATAGTCCACGCGTGCTCGGCTCACCGGCGCGCCTTGAGGTGCTGTGGCGCCTCGATGCGGAGCTGCTCTTGCGCCGCCAAGGCGGCCGCGAGCCAGATTGTGCGCGCCGCGAGACGACCGGTCAGATACTCCGCATAGCGAGCGCGCGCGGCGTCAGCTGAGGAAAAGTCTCCGCTTCCCGCCTCCGGATCCATGAGCAGGTCGTCGGGCACCGAGGCAACGACCTCCGCAATCACGTCACCCGACAACAGTTCGGCGCTGTCAGCGTCTGCAGTAGCGAGATCGCCTGCCACCGACAGCAACACGTGCGAGCGGATGAGCGGAAAGGCCGAGCG
>JBDTXZ010000418.1:0-4283 GCA_040005935.1 bacterium
CGAGCGCGCGGCTGGACGGAAGCCGGTGACCCGCCTGAAAGGTGCCGCTCAGAATCGCGGCTCGCATGGCTTCGTAGATCTGTTGATGACGCGGGGCTCCATTTGGATCCAGCGCGAGCTGCATGGGGACCGTGTCTGCTATACGGGCGCTCCTCGTCATCTCCTCTCAACCTCCACTCGATGTCGCTGCAATGCGGTGTCCGGAAGCGACCTCGCTCCGGGATTGCACCTGCCCACTGCCTCCGGCGTCACACCAATGGCCTCATCCGGCGTGCTCGGATTGGCGCTACCCGCGCGCGTTGTGCGCTCCTACAGTGCACGCCACACACGGCCCGCCTCATCGGAGTGGCCGCGACCAGATCATCGTGGAGCAGCAATGGATCGTCAGGGCCGACTTGGCAGCGCGATATATGGAGTAGGAATGTTGGGTTTCGGCCTCGTGAGTCTGATCCGCTTCGACGCGGTTCCGGATCTGGAGCCGCTCCCAGCGTGGCTTCCGTTGCGGCCGCTCGTTGCGATGCTTGCCGCACTGATACTTCTGGTCGCCGGAACTGCGCTCCTCACACGCTGGCACACGGATCGGGCGGCGGGGACAGTCGGCGCACTGCTTTCTGTGTGGCTTGTCACGCTCTTCGTGCCCCAGCTCGTTGCGCAGCCGCGGAACGGCGGCACGTGGGTGGTCGTCGCGGAAATTGTCGCGATGGGCGCCGCGGCGTGGATGTTCTCCTCGGCGACGTCCGCGAGTGCTGACTCCGTGCTCATGCGTCGCGTCGCCCAGGGCGCGCGAATCATGTTCGGACTGGCTTTTCTCGAGTTCGGAGCCTCGCACTTCGAGTATCACGGCTACGTAGAATCCGTGATTCCTGGATGGATACCGTTCCACACATTCTTCGCGTACGCCGTGGGCGTTGCGCATCTCGCTGCCGGTGTGAGCCTGCTCACTCGCGTGCGAGAGCAGCTGGCCACGGCGTTGCTCGCGGTGATGTTCGGGTCGTGGGTGGTGTTCCTCCATGCGCCCCGTGTCATGGCAGCACCGCGCACGGGGAACGAGTGGACCAGCCTGTTCGTCGCCATCTCGATGTGTGGTGCGTCGCTGATCGTTCGCTCGAGCCTTTCCGCGGCATACACCGCGCGGGCGTACGCAACGCCTCGGCCAATGGTGAAGCAATCAGCCACACTGGCGGAGTCGTGACAATCGCGCTCCTGACGGCGCTCGTCGCCGTGTTCTTCGCATGGCGCGCGCGTACGCTTGCGTTGGAGCTGGCGCATGAGCGGCTCACTGCGTTGTCCATGCAGCTGCGCCCGCATTTCCTGTTCAATGCACTGAATGCCGCCGCCGAGTTGGTCTACGTGGACCCGGATGCGGCGGATCGTGCCATCACCGCGCTCGGGCATCTGCTTGCGCATTCGATGCGGCATGACGGACGGCACGAAGTCACGCTCCGCGAAGAGATCGCCCTGCTGCAACAGTATCTCGTTGTCGAGCGCGCGCGGTTCGGTGACGGGCTCCGCGTTGAGCTGGACGTTGCTCCCGCGCTCCTCGATGCGAGCGTGCCGCCGCTCATCATGCAACCCCTCGTGGAGAACGCCATACGGCATGGCATCGCGCCGCGAGGGACTCGCGGCGTCGTCCGCATCGTCGCACGCCGCGACAAAGCTCGCCTGCGGCTCGAGATCACTGACGACGGAATTGGATTCCAGACGACGCTCACACCACCCGCCGAGGGCGTCGGTATCGCGAACGTGCGCGCGCGCCTCCGAGCGCTGCACGGGAAGAAGCAGTCGGTGGACCTCGTCTCATCAACTGGCCACGGAACCACGATGACGTTGCTGCTGCCGTTGATCGTGGTGGCGTCGAGACACGATGAAATCAACGCACGTGCCCAATGGAGGAGTGCAATGCAGAAGCAGCCGCCGCACAGGCAGTCGGTCAGGGGCGACATGCTCCGCGGATCTCGAGCAGTGGAATTGAGTCTCGTGCTCATATTGGCGGTGAGCGGAACAACGATGGCGCAGCAATCACCGCTGGCACCCGTCACTGGCACTGTCACGTCCGCGGCAGGTGCTCCGCTGCAAGGTGTTTCGGTCACCGTGCAGGGATCGGACGCGCGCGTTTCGTCGAACGCGGCGGGAAAATATTTCGTCAACGCTCCCACGAACGGCGTGCTGACGTTCGTGTTGTTCGGTCAGCGTCCCGTGAAGGCGTCGATTGCGGGACGAACGCGCATCGACATCGCGATGACGCCGATTTCGTATCTGGAGGAGGTCGTGGTGACCGCCTACACGGAGCAACGGCGCGCGGACATCACTGGCGCCGTAGCGAGCATCAACGTGGAAAGTGCGTCGCGACAAACAGGGGCAAGTGTGCTGCAGAGGCTGGACGCCATACCGGGAATCACGGTGGCCGCGAGCGGCTCGCCGGGCTCACGCAGCACCGTGAGAATCCGGGGCATCGGCTCGTTCCAGAACAACGATCCGCTCTACGTCATCGACGGCGTGCCGGTCCCGCAGGGCGGCAGTTCGGGCGGAATGATGGGTGGCGAGGGGAGTGGTGGCGACTACCTCAACTTTCTCAACCCGAACGACATCACATCGGTGCAAGTGCTGAAGGATGCCTCTGCGGCGTCGATCTACGGCTCGCGCGCGAGCAACGGCGTGATCCTGATCGAGACGACGAAACGCGGCGTCTTCGGCCCGGCGCGGATGACGGCCACTGTGCGAACCGGAATGTCCAAGCCGACGAACGGATATGACAACTTCCTGATCACGAACTCGCTCGACTACTTCCAGGTCGTCAAGCAGAGCTATCTGAATGCCGGACTGGCCGTCCCGACGAATATCTACGGCGACCCCAATAACCCCACCGTGCCGGCTTACACGTTCGCCGCGACGGACACGCGAACGGGGCTCGATGCATTCGGTCGGCCCATCGGTGTGGATCCCGCCAAGTACTCGTATCCGAACAGCCTCATCATGCCCGGCAGCGCAGGCACCAACTGGTGGCAGGCCGTCTTCGGGAAGGCGGCGCGAGTTGGTGACTACAACCTGAGCATCGCCGGCGCTGGCGAGGACAACACCTACGCGCTCTCCTTCAACTATTTCGACCAGGACGGCACCGCCGCGTACAACAACTTCAAGCGCGCAAGCGTTCGCGTGAATAGCTCGTTCAATCGAGGCAAGCTCCAACTCGGCGAGAACATCGCCCTCGCCGGCGAGCGTCACTTTGGCGGATTACCGGATGACCAGGGCGGTGAAACGGGTTTGATCGGCAAGAACATCCTGATGCAGCCGGTGGTGCCCATCTACGACGTCCAGGGCAACTTCGCATCGGGCAAAGCGGTGGGTCTTGGCAACAACACCAATCCGCTCAAGTTCGCGTACGAAGCGCGGAACAACATTGCCGGCAACAACCGTGTCTTCGGCAACGTGTTCAGCGGCCTGGCCGTGACGCCGTCGGTGGCGCTGAGGAGCAGTCTCGGATTCAGCGTGAACCAAGGATCATTCGCCGGCTTTCAGGCAATCACTCCTGAAAACGCCGAGCCAAGCTTTGCCAATGCAATCGGTGAGAACCAGAGCCAGGCAACGGATTGGACCTGGAGCAACACGGCGAAGTACGTCCGCCAAGGGTCTCGGCACAGCTTCAACCTACTGGTGGGCCAGGAAGCGACGCACAGTGCGAGCAGGCTACTCTCGGCAACGGAGGGCAACCTGCTGTCCACCGACCTGAGCGCCCGGTTCATTCAGGACGCGCTGGGTGATGCGAAGAGCAAAGTCGTGAACAGCTTCGGCGGCGAGAGCGCGCTGCTGTCGTTCTTCGGCAAGGCCGACTACAACTTTGCCGACAAGTACGTGGCGAGCGCCACGATTCGGCGCGATGGTTCATCACGTTTGGGGCCCACCAATCGGTACGGAACGTTTCCGGCGTTCGGCCTCGGCTGGAGAATGTCCAAGGAGAAGTTCCTCGAGGGCAACCACTGGGTGTCCGATGCCATGCTGCGTCTCGGCTACGGCGTTACGGGGAACCAATCCATCCCGTCGGGGCGCATCGTCGATCAGTATGGCGGCAGCAACGGCGACACGTACTACGACATCGCGGGATCCAACTCGACGGTGCGGGGCGGGTTCAGGCAAGTGTCGCTGGGCAACGGAGATCTGAAGTGGGAGGAGAACAGGTCCACGAATCTGGGTACTGATCTCGCGCTCTTCGATGGCGCCGTCAACGTGATCCTCGACGTCTACGAGCGCGCGACGAACAATCTGTTGTTCAATCCTGCCATCCCCGG
>JBDTXZ010000419.1:0-4282 GCA_040005935.1 bacterium
CCCTGTCGGAACGGTTTCCCCTTGGGCCAACTTTTGCGCTCGGGGGTCCGTCCCCGAATTACCCTCGACCGTCAACAGCAGGAGTCCGCATGATTACGACTGTGTCGCCCTCGGCGACGCCGGATTCGGGGGCCGAAAACCGCGGGCAGGGCGCGCGTGCCGCGCTCGAGCGAGCACGCGAGCACACCTTGGCGATCATCGCGCCGCTCACAGACGAAGACGTCTCAGCCCAGCACGATTCGTTGATGAGCCCCATCCTCTGGGATCTCGGACACATCGCGGCGTTCGAGGAGCTCTGGTTGCTCGAGAACATCGCCGGCGACATTCGGTTTTCTGAAATGCCGGGCACGTACAATCCGTTCGAGCATCCTCGCGCCACGCGCGGCTCACTCGCGCTTCCTACGTTGGCGGGGCAACGCGCTGAGCTGGCGAGAGTGCGCAACGCGACTACAACGAGACTCGCCGTCGAGCAATTCGACGAGGGCTTACCACTGCTGCGCGATGGATACGTCGTTCGTATGGTGGCGCAGCACGAGTGGCAACATCAGGAAACGATTCTTCAGACACTCCAGCTCAAACAAGGCGCATCGTATCAAGCGCCACGTGCCTGGCCATTGCCTCTCGGCATTCCTCCTGGCGACGACAGCGCGATGGTGCTGTGCCAGGGAGGTCGTGTGCGCATTGGAACGGACGACCACGCCGAGAGCTATGACAACGAGCGTCCATCGCATGAGGTCGAGCTCGCGCCCTTTTTCATCGACGTCACGGCGGTAACGAATGGCGCGTATCGCCGCTTTGTGGACGCGGGAGGTTACGACGCTCGCGCACACTGGAGTGATGAAGGATGGGCTTGGCGGTGTGAGTCAGGCGTTCGCGCACCGAAGCACTGGGAGCGCAACGCGGCCGGCGAGTGGACCACGCGCTCGATGGACGCGGTGGACGTGCTCGATCCCCATCGACCGGTATGTCACGTATGCTATCACGAGGCCGACGCGTTTGCACGGTACGCCGGCAAGCGATTGCCAACGGAACAGGAGTGGGAAGTCGCGGCGACCTGGAATCCGGCGCGCGGCAAGGCGCTGGCGTTCCCGTGGGGTGACGAGCCGCCCACCAGGGAGATCGCGAACGTCGATCAGTTGGGGTTCGGCACGGCGCAGGTCGGCGCGTACCCGCACAATGTTTCTCCGATCGGCTGTTACGGCATGATCGGAGACGTGTGGGAATGGACGTCGAGCAACTTTACAGGCTATCCTGGTTTCGCGGCATTTCCGTATCCGGAATACTCCGAAGTATTCTTCGGCAACGACTACAAGGTGCTGCGTGGCGGCTCCTGGGCGACGAGCGCCGATGTCGCGCGGGCGACGTTCCGCAACTGGGACTATCCCATTCGTCGTCAGATTTTCGCTGGTTTCCGATGTGCGCGCGATGCGTGAAAGCGCTGCGCTCCCCGCCATTGCTTCATCCCTGAGCGACGCGCGGGCGCGAATGCGTGCCGACGTGCGCGACGGCCTGGTTCGCGCTGGGCAGAAGGAATTGCCGCCGACGTATTTTTACGACGAGCGCGGCTCCGCACTGTTTGACGAGATCACGCATCTTGCCGAGTACTATCCAACACGCGCCGAGCGTGCGCTGCTCGAACGGTTGGCGCCGGAGATCATTCGACTCGCGGCGCCGCGCGCGCTGGCTGAACTTGGGGCCGGCACGGCGACGAAGTCCCGCATCCTGCTTCGTGAACTGGTGCAGCATGGGCCGGCGCAGTATCTGCCGCTCGACGTCGATGGCGATACGATGTCTCGCACGGCGGCAGCGCTTCGTGCGGAATTCCCGTCACTCGACGTCGTGCCCATCGTTGCCGACATGCGTGACGATGTTGCCGCGCATGGCGCGCGTCATCCCCTCCTCTACGCATTTCTTGGCAGCACGATCGGGAATTTTGACAAGGCGGCGGCGCGCGAGCTGCTGCGACGCGTTCGTGATGCGCTGAGGCCGACGGACAGGCTTCTGCTCGGCGTTGATCTGGTGAAGGGCACCGCCGTCCTCGAGGCGGCCTACAATGATGCCCGTGGCGTGACGGCGGAGTTCAATCTCAACGTATTGCGCGTCCTCAATCGCGAGCTCGGCGCCGACTTCAACATTGCCGCGTACCGACATTACGCGTTCTACGATGTTACCAAGGCGCGGATCGAGATGCATCTCGTCGCACGGCATGCTCAAGTCGTTCGCATACCGGACGTGGGCGCTATTCATCTTGCCGATGGCGAATCGATTCGGACGGAGATCAGTTGCAAGTATGACCGTCGCTCAGCAACCGCCCTGCTCCGCAGTGCGGGATTTCGTCTTACCGAATGGATGACCGATCCGCAGCCGCTCGTCGCTCTCGCGCTGGCCGAGCCGTCCGCGTGACCACCGCGCGTGACGCGCGCACACTGTGGGCCGAAGACTACGTGCGTGCGCATTGCTTCGGCGGTGCGTCGTCAGCCAAGGGGCCGCTGACCTTTGGAGCGGAACTCGAGTTGCTCGCGTTCGACGCGCACACGTTTCAGATCGCGCCAATCGCGCCTCGCCCAGGATCAGGATGTTCGTTGGAGGCGGTTCGCGACGTTGCGCGGCAATGCGCGTGGCGCGAGACGATTTCAGATAAGGGCGTGCCGAAGTTTGTCAGCGTCGACGGTGGGTCACTGACGTTCGAGCCCGGCGGGCAGATCGAGTACGCGAGCGCAGTGCATCATTCGGTCGACGGCGTGCTGGTGGAACTGGACCGAGTGGAGTCGGCGCTACGGGCGAGCGCTGAGCGTGTAGGGATTACGCTGTTCACGGTTGGCGTCGATCCATTCAATGCTGCGGAGTGCGCGCCGCTCCAGCTTACCGCGCCACGCTACCGCCAAATGGCCGAGTACTTCGCCGCGATCGGGCCGGATGGTGCACGGATGATGCGGCAAACGGCGAGTCTTCAAGTCAACATTGGCGGTATTGAACCACTCGAGCACTGGGCCGTAGCGAACGCGATTACGCCGTGGCTGGTTGCCCTGTTCGCGAACTCTCCGCGTTACGCCGGCGCCAATACTGGATGCGCGAGTTTTCGCGCGCAGACGTGGCGTGGAGTAGATCCGTCTCGCACGGGAGTGTTTGCCGGCGGAGACGCGATTCGTGAGTACACCATGTTTGCGCTAAGCGCGCCGGCGTTTCTCGCGGATGACGCGGCGCCGGCGTTCATCGATCTCGATGACGACCTGGTGTCGCACGAAAGCTTCTCGACGCATCTCACGACGCTGTTTCCCGAAGTGCGTCCGCGTGGCTACCTCGAACTGCGATCGCTGGATGCGGTCAATCAGGCCCAACGTCGTGCCGGGCTCGCGTTGATTGCCGGCCTACTCGGCGACAGCATCGCCGCGCGCGACGCCTTCGATCTCGTCGGACGCGCGAATGAAACGCTTCTCTGCCTTGCGGGGACGGCGGGATTGCGAGAGCCGCGCCTTGCGTCGCTCGCGGACGACCTCGTTCGGATTGGGGCGGCAGGATGCGAGCGGCTTGGATCGGAGATTGTGAGCGAATCGTCGCTCGGCTCGTTACATGCACTGCGACATTGCTAGCGGTCGTGACGAAGTTGCTTAAAAGGCGTTCACCGAACGCGGCGTTCCCGACGCGGCGCGACTCGCTGTGGACTTGTAGGCTCTCGAGTACGGGGATCGCCCACATTTCGACCACGCCACTCCCACCACACAATGCGTGTCGCCCTCATGTCCTCCCTGACAGATCCGACCGAGCTTTTTGCTGGTGAAGGAGAGGTGCGCGCCGCGTTTCGGCGTCACGATTGGAGTGCGACGCCGCTTGGCCCTGAGGCGTCGTGGTCGCCAGCATTGCGCACGAGCCTGCTGCACGTATTGTGGTCGGCCTTTCCGAATTTGGTGCTGTGGGGATCTGATCTGGTACAACTCTATAACGAGGCGTATCTCGATCTGATCGGTGACCAACGCCTTGCCGGCCTCGGCCTTCCGACGCGAGAGAGCTCGTCGCTCGACTGGGTAATCAATGAGCCGTTTTATCGCCGCGTCATGGCTGGCGAAACCATCTCACGTGAAGGCGCGCCATTTTCCGTGGTGCGCGCAGGGGTCAACGAGAACCTGACCCTGACGCTGTCATATGCTCCCATCTACGACGAAACGTCGGTCGTGGCTGGCGTGCTGGTGACGGTGTTCGAGGCGGAGGATGAATTGTTCGCGAGCGACCAGACCCATCCGCATCACGACATGCCGCCGCGCGACCGGAATACGCCGCGTCCACC
>JBDTXZ010000420.1:0-4282 GCA_040005935.1 bacterium
CGCCTGCGAGAATGAGGAGCGGGCCGTTCGTGTGCAGCACCGCCTCGCGCTGCGCCGGGTTGAGTCCCTGGAGCAGCATATCGTCAGTCGCAATGGCCATCAGGGTAAGATAATCTCGAACGACGCGCCGCGATCGCAGGGCACAAGTCGAAGTGTGCCGCCGTGATTCTCCTCGACGATTCGTCGCGCAAGCGAGAGGCCGATGCCCCACCCGCTTTTTTTCGTGGAGAATCCCGGGTCAAAGATTCTGGCGCGCACATCGCGCGGAACTCCGGGACCGTCATCAGCGACGGTGATGCGTGCTCCGCCTTCCGGACGGTGCGTCGTGGCAAGCGTGATGCGACCGCCACGCCCGGCAAGCGCATCAACGGCATTCTTGACGAGCACCTCGAGCGACCACTCCAACAGCACCGCGTCGCCGAGAACCGTGAACGCTTCATCCGGCGGAATGATATCGATGGTCACGGCGTGTTTGAGTGTAGGAACGCGCCGACGAAAGTAGTCGCCGAGACGCTCTACCAGCTCAGCCGCGTCCACGGTATCACGTCGCGGTTCTCGTCCAATACGCTCGAAGCGATGCGCGACGCGATCGAGTCGAACGAGGTCAGCGCGCATTTGCGTGAGTGCGGACTGCGTCTGCAAGTCGGCGCCTCGCTCTTCCATGAGCTCGATCCAACCGGCAAGGCTCGAAAGGGGCGTTCCGAGCTGGTGCGCCGACTCGCGCGCCATGCCGGCCCACACGCGCTCGCGCTCGGCATTTCCGCGCGTGCGGACGATGTACACGGCGGCGAGGAGCAGCACCAATGCACTCGCGGCCTGCAGCGCTGGAATGATCGTGAGCCAGCGTATAATTGGCGGGTCGCCGTAGTGAATCTCACCGACGAGTGAATCCACCACCGGCGGGTTTCTCCGGTCCAACTCCTTCACGTACTCGCGGAGTCGCTCGTCGTCGCCTGCGATATCCGCGGGAATATTCGCGGTCGGTCCGGGCTTTCCGGCGCGATCCGTCAGCACGAGCGGAACGCCCTGCTCCCGAATACTTTTTGACAAATCGGAAATTGCCTGGGTCGACGCGCTCTCGCTGGTGTCGGCTTGCGCGCGGAAGACGCGCGCATACATCTCGCTCGCGCGTTTGCCTTCATGCCTGAGGTCGCGCACGACCTCGCGCGTGAACACCACGTACGACGACAGCAGGATGGCAAACAGGAGTCCGACGACCAGCTCGGGAAGCCCCCGGCGCATCGTCCTACCCGAGCCGGTCGGTCCCTACATACTTCCGCAGCGCCTCTGGGATGGCGACGCTTCCGTCCGGCTGCTGATGATGCTCGAGTAGACAGGCGATAGTTCGCGGAAAGGCGAGCCCGGATCCGTTCAGCGTGTGCACGAAGCGGGGTTTCTCGCCTTTCGCAGGCCGATAGCGAATGTTTGCCCGACGCGCCTGAAAATCGGTGAACGTGCTGACAGAACTCACTTCGAGCCACGCTCCGACACCGGCCGCCCAGGCTTCGAGATCATACGTCTTCGCGCTGGAGAACCCCGTGTCGCCGGCAGCGAGCAGCGTAACGCGATATGGAATCTCGAGCTTCTGCAGCATCGCTTCGGCGTGGCCGAGCAGCAACTGCAATTGCGCCTCTGAGTCCTCAGGGGCGCAGTAGCGCACGAGCTCAACCTTGTCGAACTGGTGCGTGCGTAGAATACCGCGTGTGTCTTTCCCCGCCGACCCCGCTTCTCGGCGAAAACACGGCGTGTACGCGCAGAAGCTCTTCGGCAGCATCCCCGGTTCGATGATCTCGTCGCGATAGAGATTGGTGACGGGCACCTCCGCCGTTGGAATCAGGAACAGTTCATCACCACCAATCTTGTACGCGTCGTCCTCGAACTTGGGCAGCTGTCCGGTTCCCGTCATCGTGGCGCGGTTCACCAGGAGTGGCGGCCAGATCTCCTCGTACCCGTGCTCGTCAACGTGACTCTCGACGAAGAAGTTCAGCAGCGCGCGGACGAGGCGTGCTCCCATGCCACGATAGACGACGAATCCCGATCCACTGACTTTTGCGCCACGTTCGAGATCGAACAGGCCCTGTGCGGCCGCGATGTCCCAGTGCGGCTTCACTCCGTCCGACGCGCGCGGCGCTCCCCACGTGCGCACGACGACGTTGTGCGTTTCGTCTCCCGCAGGTACGTCGGGGAGCGTCATGTTCGGCACTTCCATGACAATGGCGTCGAGCGACTGTTCCGCCGTGGCGAGCTCGGACTCGAGGCGCGAAATCTCTTCGCCGAGCGCGCGACCCTGCGCGATGAGGTCAGCCGCGTCCTCACCTGCCCTCTTCCGTCGCGCTACTTCCTGCGAGCTCGCGTTCCGCGCCGCCTTCCGTTCTTCCACCGCCTGTATGAGCAGGCGGCGCTCGCGGTCCAGTCGTTCGCACTGATCGAGTTGTGCGGCCAGAACGCCGAGCGCGCCACGCCGACGCATCGCCTCACGAAGCTCGTCGAGGCCCTCGCGGATCAGTCGTGCGTCGTGCATCAGCGCCGGGGTACCGAATCCGGCACGACTCCGCGATAACCGCAGTTCGGGTCGTACACGCTGCGCGTGAAGATGCGCCGCATGGTGGCATCGACACTGTCAACGACGAACTTGGCGTAGATGATTTGCGAGGTGAGTACGGTCAGGTTGTAGCTGCTGAAACAGGCCGTCGGGTCCTGCAACTCCACAGCGAGTACGGCGCCGGGGGTTATAGTCTTCACGCTCAACGTATCGTATCCGGTGTTCGGTACCTCTTCGACCGAGGCGAACGTGCCAGGAACGACTTGAAGACCAACGCGCTTGAGCGTCCCCGCCAACGAGCCAGCGATTGTGCGGACCGGCATGACGACGACGCGATTCTGCGCATCGAGATCAACGGCGATGTCGAAGGCAAACGTCGCCGACGCGTGCGCGGGGCCGGACAAGAAGCTCAATGCAGTGGGAACGTTGGCCGGTGCGCCGGTGAGGGCGTACAAGGTCGTCGTGGCTTTCGCGCTCGCGTAGGTCGCCTTTGCCAGTGTTGGGTCGCCACACGCGACGCCGAGAATGGCAATACCAACGAGCGCGACGCGCAATAGGCGTGTCGGCAGCATAAATTGTTGCGTGTAGGTTTCGATGTGATCTACGTGGAGAATAGGGGTCGGGGCGATCAAACTCAAGCGATTGTCGTAGCTTGACTTCACTCACCTCACCTTTAAGCTTCGCTGCACTTTTCCAAGTTGGAGCCAGGCATGCCGAGCATTCGAGACCTTGTGACCGCCATCCGGCAACGCGAGGGAGTAGAAGCCGCCGTCGTCCTCGGACGCGATGGCTTGCTGATCGACAGTCAGAGCGTGCCAGGCCTCGATCCCGAGGACCTTGCCGCGAGAATTCCCTCGATCATCGGGCCCGCGGACGACCTTGGCATTGCCATCGGTCGCGGGGGACTTATGACGTCGGTGCTCGAATATCATGACGGGCTCGCCATTGTCTCCGTACTGAACGCCGACGCGATCCTGGTGGTGCTGGTCCGCTCCGACGCCAACGTCGGGAAATTGCTCTTCGAGCTTCGCCGCAACCGCGAGCATATCGCAGCCCTGGTATAGTGACTGACGACACGCAACGGACCCATGTCCTCGTCGCCGATGATGAGCCGCACATTGGACGCATTATCAAGATGAAGCTCGAGCATGGGCCATTTCGGGTCACGTTGGCCTACGATGGACGCGAGGCGCTGGAGGTGTTACACCGCGAACCGGATATCGCTCTTGTCCTCCTGGATCTCATGATGCCCTACCTTAGCGGTCTCGACGTGCTCGCAGAGATGAAAAAGGATGAACGGCTGAAGCTTCTGCCAACCATCGTCCTCACTGCAGCGGGTCAGGAGCAGCAGCACCGCGCCGCCATGGCACTGGGCGCGAGTGAATTCCTCACGAAGCCGTTCAGCCCCAAGCGGCTTTATGCGCGCGCCGCCGAGTTGGCTGGTGTAGCCGTGGAGCCCAGCTCCGACGCCCCATGAACCGGTGGGCCGTTGTCCTCGCCGGAGGGGTCGGCTCACGATTCTGGCCAATCAGCACACCGGACCGGCCAAAGCAACTGCTCCCGCTGGCGACGGACCAACCCCTGCTCAGCGACGCACTTTCTCGACTGGCGCCGCTCGTTCCGCCAGAGCGCACGCTGATCCTGACCAACGTCGGCCTCGTGGATGCCATCGCCGAGCTCGCCCCGTCGATTCCGCGCGCCAATCTCATTGCCGAGCCGCGACCCGCAGGCACGGCTGCG
>JBDTXZ010000421.1:0-4269 GCA_040005935.1 bacterium
CCCACCAGATCGACGGCGCCCACACGACACCCTCGCGAATGGACGGCTCTACGCGCGCCTTCGCCTGAAATGCGCCACGGTCGTTATGCACCGTCACCATCGCGCCAACCACAATCGCACGACGTTCGGCGTCTGCCGGATGCAGCAAGACCTCAGGCTCCTTCGTCTGCCGCCGCAGTGACGTCAGGTTCACGAACGTCGAGTTGAGAAACGTGTGCGCGGGTGAAGAAATCAGCGTGAGCGGATACCGCGCCACGAGATCCGGATCGCGCTCCACCGACTCATAGGGCGGGATGTATGTGGGCACGGGATCAAGCCCCAGCTCAGCCAGCCGCGACGAATAGAACTCACACTTGCCACTCGGCGTTGGAAAATTGCCTTCGGCGTAGGGAAGAAATGGCGTTGGCACATTGAGTCGCGTCCAACCACGCTCGAGCAATGCGTCGAACGTCACGCCTTCGAGCCGCGGCGACTGCGTGTCGAGCGACTGACGAATGAGCGTGAGATCGTCATCGGCCATCATGGGATCGCGCATGCCCATACGCGCCGCAAGAAGACGGAAGATCTCACTGTTGGGCTTCGCGTCTCCAACCGGCGCAATCGCAGGACGGTTGAGCGTAACGTAGTGATGCCCGTACGCGAAATGAATGTCCCAGTGCTCCAGCTGCGTCGTTGCCGGCAACACGATGTCGGCCCAATCCGCCGTGTCCGTCTGGAAATGCTCGAGCACGACCGTGAACAGATCGTCACGCGCCAATCCGCGAAGCACTGCATTCCGATCGGGCGCCACGGCAGCAGGATTGCTGTTATACACGATCAACGCCTTCACCGGCGGTCCGCCGACGCCGGCGTCAGGCCGAGTGAGGGCGTCGCCCAGCCGGATCATGTTGATCGTGCGCGCTGCCGGTCCAAGGTCTGGCCGTTCGAGCACTGCCTTGTTGAACATGAAGTTCGCAGACGTGGAGAGCTGCACACCGCCGCCGGCACGCCGCCAATGTCCCGTCACAGCGGGAAGACACGCGATGGTCCGCACCGCCATGCCGCCTCCAGCGTGCCGCTGCAGGCCGTAATTCACCCGAATGAACGCAGCCTTTGCGCGACCGAATCGTTCGGCGAGTGAGACGATCACTTCTTCGGAGAGCCCGGTCACCGCCGCGGTGCGCGCTGGCGTCCATTCCGCGGCTCGTTCACGCATCGCTTCGTGGCCAAGCGTGTACTGCTCGAGATAGTCCTTGTCCTCGAGGCCGCGCGCGAATATGACATGCATCATTCCCAACGCGAGCGCAGCGTCGGATCCCGGACGAATGGGCAACCACTCGTCGCACTGCAACGCGGTGCGGGTCTGGATGGGATCGATGCAAATGATCGGCGCGCCGCGCTCGCGCGCCTTCAGGATAAATGGCCAGAGATGTGGGTTGGCCGTGAGTGTGTTCGTGCCCCAGAGCAGCACGAGATCACTCTCAGGCACGCCTTCACCATCAGCCCCGACGTTCGCCCCCACCGTCATGCGCATGCCGACGGTTCCGGCCATCGAGCAAATCGTGCGATCGAGCTTCGACGCGCCAAGGAGATGGAAGAAGCGTCGATCCATCGATGAGCCTTGCACGAGTCCCATCGTGCCCGCGTACGAGTACGGAAGAATTGCCTGCGGCCCATCGTCCGAACTGGCGATGTCGCCAAGACGTGAAGCGATTTCGTCGATCGCTCGGTCCCACGTGATCGGCTCGAACTGTCCACTGCCCTTGGGGCCGACTCGGCGCATCGGTGCGCGCAGGCGGTCTTCGTGGTAGGTGCGTTCGACGTAACGATTGACTTTCGCGCAGAGAAATCCCTGCGTCACCGGATGATCTGGATCGCCCGCGACGCGAACAGCGCGGCCATTCTCGACGGAAATGAGCATCGCGCATGTGTCTGGACAATCGTGGGGGCACGCGCCGCGAACGATGCCGTTGCCGTTGCGCGCAAATTCGTCGAAAGAAGTTTGTATCGACATGATCAAGGGCAGGGAGTTGTCGCCCAAGCTATCACGTGCTTGCCACGCTGACCAAGCATCTCTCTGAGTATACGCTCGGACGGATAGCTTAAACTGTTGTGGTGGAACGGCTTACGGTAGGACTACAGCGCTGCCTGACGATTTGTCCGTTAAAGTGGCAACACATTGTCGGGCATTTACGTAGGCACATTGTCACCATATGTGGACGAAGATGTTGGGGCGCTTTCACTTGGCTCGCCTGAATCCACTCTTGACATGACGTCCTGTGAATCTAAGTTTCACGCCGCATGAGCCGGGCACCGAGAACGTGCGCGGACCAACGCGTCATTCACCGCAACCTATCAGGAGATACACATGAAGCGCCTGGCCCTTGTCGCAGTCGTGCTCGTCGCCGCCTGCAGCGCGAAGGAAACCCCCAAGGCTGACACCGCCGCACCGGCGATGGCACCCGCACCCGCAATGGCGGCTGATACCGCCGCGAAGACCGCGGATTCCGCAATGGCATCCATGAAGATGGATACCGCCAAGGCGAAGATGGACACCGCCGGCAAGAAGATGGGTGAGGCAAAGGATGCAATGAAGGATGCGGGCAAGGCTGTCAAGAAGCCGTAATCTTCGCTGTTCTTTTGTCGGTCGCGGGGCGGCACACTTTCGAGTGTGCCGCCCCGTTCTCCTTTCAGTGGTTCGCTGCGATCCACCGAAAGGCATCGGGAATTCCAGTCTCCGGGCGCACTTGTGGGTCCCACCCCAAGTCACTACGCGCACGCTGCGACGTAAACGGGTTGTCGCGCGAGAGAAAGTCCACGGCTGAAAATGACACCGCGCCGAGTCGGCTACCCGGAAGTAGTGCGCCAACGCGCTTGATGAGATGCTCAGCGGGCTTGGCCACCGCGCGGGGTAGACGGATGCGGCGAACGCGCACATTCAATCCTTCAGCGGCCAGACGGAAAAAATCGGCAACCGTCACGTCGTAGTCGTTCGCGAGATTGTACGCGTGTCCTCCCGCGACCTCCGTCATCGCGGCCCGCACGATCCCATCGGCCACGTTTTCCGCGTGCACGATAGCGAGCGTCGTGCAGCCATCACCGATGATCGGCACAAACCCTTTCCGAAGCACCGCTGTCAGGCGCGGCACGAATTGTCTATCGTGTCGCCCGTAGATCACGTCTGGTCGCACCGCCGTTGCCCAAATGCGGCCATCACGATGCGCATTGAGCACGAGGGCTTCGGATTCACGCTTCGATCGGGCGTACCACGAGTGGTCCGCGAGTGGCGCGAGCTCGGTGTCTTCACTCGTCAGCGCACCATCGCGGTATCGTGTGGATCCGCCGTAAACAGCTACGCTGCTCACATGCACCATGCGCGCGCCCGCCGCAGCCGCGGCGCCGATGGCGTTGCGAGTGCCATCCACATTGGGACGCCGGAATGCTTCCCAACCGCCAGTGGGTGTAACAGCGGCGGCAGCATGAAAGACAACGTCGCATCCCCGCGCGGCGAGGGAGAATCCAGCTGGCTCGAGAACGTCGCCGATTGCGAGCTCTACCCCGGCGCTCTGCAACGCTGCGGCGCGCATTGGATCGCGGACGAGCGCGCGTACATGCCATCCGTCGCGCTGGAGCCGCTGCACCACGTGCATGCCAACCAACCCTGTCGCGCCGGTAACGAGCGCGGTGGACACCTCAGGGTGCTGCGAAGGGCAGTGCAGCAACCTCGACCTGGCGTTCGCTCAACGCGCCATCTGCACCGCCATCAACGGCCCATCGCGCTGTAAGCCTCGCGCCCGGCGCGACCTCCCGTCGAATCATTGCGAGTGCGACACCACCAAGGCGCGGCGAGCGAACCGCGCTGCGCACGTCACCGACCTGCAGGCCCGCTTCGTCATGCAGTGTGGCGCCTGAAGGTGGCGCATCCAACCCCGCGCTCTGCACACCGCGGAGATGCTTGTTCACGTGGCCACGAAAGTGCAAGCGCGCGACCGTTTCCTGCCCGACGTAACAGCCCTTCGTGTACGAGATCGCGTGCAGCTCGTCGAAGTTTGCTTCCTGCGGAATTGTCGTATCGTCGATGTCGAGTCCCCACTCCGGACGACCCGCTTCGACGCGCGCGATCTCCCACGCCTCGAGCTCGGCCGGCGTCGCACCCGCTTCGACGGCACGCGACCACAGTGCATCGAACTGTTCCGCAGGAACCAGCAGTTCGAACCCTTCGATACCGAGATCGGGTGAACTCATCACGAGTACTCGGTGCCCATCGATCTCGACGGTCACGTGCGCGAA
>JBDTXZ010000422.1:0-4260 GCA_040005935.1 bacterium
ACCTCAACGCAACCTCTCCCAACGACATCTGCAACAGCTACTACGTGGTGAATGCGACGCTTGTGTACAACAGTGGCAAAGTCGCCATTTACGAAGACGATGCGACGCCGAGTGGGTTCAAGGATGCGTCGAACGCCACAATGCACACGAACTACACGGCGATCGGCGATCAGTTCAATGCCGACATGGAGCCGATCATCCGCAACAACTTCGGCGACGTGTTGCGTCGTGACGCAGTGCTGGACAACAACGGCATCATCATCGCGCTGTTCTCGCCGCTCGTTAACAGCACGTTCGCACCTCGTGCGGGGTTTGTCGTGAGCTGCGACCAGTACCCGAACGACGACGTCAGCAGCCCCGCGGTGGGCGGGCCGTACACTGGCTCGGTGGGTTCCGCGAACGGCGCGAGCAATTTTGGCGAGGTATTTTACGCGTATGAGCCGACCGACGCCGGAGCGGGCTACTCCAACGGCACGGCGCTCGGCTGGATGCGCAGCATACGCGGCACGTTCATTCATGAAACGAAGCATGTCGCGGCATACTCAGCGCGCGTAGCCAACGGCTCGATTGGGTTCGAGGCGAGCTGGCTGGAGGAAGGCACCGCGAGGGCCTCCGAAGAGTTGTGGATGCGCCTTGCGGTGGATAACGTCGCGTGGAAATCGCACGTGCCGTACGGCAGCTTCGCAAATCCGATCAACGTGTATTGCGATGTGCGCACTCCGGACAGCTTCCCCGAATGTGGGAACGGCAAGCGTCCGGCATCGATCATGTACAATCACATCAACGCGCTGAACAACTTTTTTACAGGTACCAACACGGCGCTCATGTCGCCGTTCGGGCCAAGCCCATCCGACGGAGCGTCAAACTTCTACGGAATATCCTGGTCGCTCATTCGGTACTCGCTGGATCGGTACGGAGTTTCGGACGCCGCGTTCCTCACTGCGCTCACGCAGGCGACGACGACTGGCGCTGCAAACCTGACGGCACAAGCCGGTGTATCGATCGACCAGCTGTTAGGTGGATGGGGCTTGGCGCTGTACGCGGCGGACTATCCAGGCCTCGCGTCGCCGAGCGCGGATATTCAGTTTCCTACGTGGAACCTGCGCAGCATCTATGCGGGCCTCAATGCGGATTTTGTAAACCCACCTTTCCAGCTGGCGTTCCCGCTCGTTCCAACTCCACTGGCATTCGGGTCGCTTAGCCCGTTGTCCACGGCCACACTGGTCGGTGGTGGCCTGCGGTACTTCGAGTTCTCGGGAACGCAGACGGCGCCTCAACTACTGCGCCTCGAAGCGAGCGGTGGTGGCTTGCCAGCGACGGATCTGCGTTTGGCCGTTACGCGGCTTCAGTAGCTACGCAGCGATGACTCAATGTGGCGTGCGATCTACGATAGCTTCGCGCGCCAATGAGCCAACAGGCGTTCAGGGGTCAGTAAAAGTTTGAACTGCGTTCAGAGGTGTGGCGTGCTGGTCTTATGACCGGAGCGCCACACCTCTGACGGCTGTTGAACTGCAATACGGTTCAGATAAGGGCTGTCATCCCGCAGGGGCGGAGTGAGTGTCGGGATCTCCTATCCGTGCCCTGTGGCGTTCGTCGAGCGCATGGACAGAAGATCCCGACACTTGCTCGCTGCGCTCGCGTTTGCGGGATGACATCCATTCGCACCCCAACTGAACAGCATTGTGTTCAACTGTGGCTGATGCTGAACGCCTGATGGCTGCCGCTATGGCGTGAGATCAGTGAGCGACGCAGCGCTCGAGCGGTAGGGTTGAAAGCCACGCCCCCAATCGACTCCAACAACTTCGACGCTGATCGTCGTGCCATCGACATGCACAACGACATAGTGGAACGGGTTGGCGCCCGGCTCGAACGCGGGGCGCACGCGATGCTCGACGGCGATCTTCTGCTCGGCGCCCGCCGCGATGTAGGCCTGAAGGTCTGGCTCGCCGGTATATCCGTACAGCGGCGCTCCGCCACCTCCACTCACGATCTCATCGATGCGATGTGCACCGCTCGCGTCGGTATAGCGCTCGATCCAGTGCTCGAACAAATGCTCGTGTCCAGTGAGCAGCAATCGCACATGATGCGCGCGGATGAGTGGCATCCACTTCGCGCGAATCGATGCGGCCTGCCGCTCTACCTTCGCGCCGCCGTGCGGTCCGGACGAGAACGGCGGATGATGAAAGAACATCGCGATATTCGGAAAGCGTTTGCGATCGAGGTGCTCGAGCTGCGACTTCACCCACGTGAATTGCGTGGAGTCGTCGGGGATGTCCGAGTCGAACGCGACGAAAAACGTGTTACCGTACCCGAAGGCGTACGTCGGATATCCGTTGAGCCGGCGTGGTGCGCCGTCAGCGGGAATCAGCGATGCATTCGCC
Source organism: bacterium (assembly GCA_040005935.1). GTDB lineage: Bacteria > Gemmatimonadota > Gemmatimonadetes > Gemmatimonadales > Gemmatimonadaceae > AG11. The sequence goes on from JBDTXZ010000422.1 coordinate 2,382, forward strand.
GCGAAATAGTTGCGCAGTCCCTCCACTCGGCGCGCATCGGCAAGATCGATCGCGTTGCCGACGTCGTGATTTCCGACCGACAGGAAATACGGCACTCCGGCAACCTGTGTGAGCCGATTGATCAGCGGCACATAGCTCACGGAAAACTGTTTGGCGATCGCTCCGTTGACGACGGCGTCACCGCTCTGAAGCACGAACCTGATGGGATCGTTGGTGGTAGCCGCCTTGCTGATCGTCGCCAGCATCGATTCGATGACGAGCGTATGCTCGGCCTGCAGCTCAACGCCATCGTGCCGGCCGCGGGTATCCCCGTACGCGATAAATGAGAACTTCGTAATCCCAGCGCTTGCGGCTTCCGCAGGGAGGGGAAACTTCGGTGGCAGAATTGGGAGAACGGAATCGCGTGTCGTCACCGCTTGCGACACGGCGAGCGAAGGGACGACCGCAACGACGAGGGCCATCAGGACGGCACTGCGGCACCGTATTCCGAACATGTAACTCATGGGCTTGGCGGTCGCGTTCATGGTATCGCACCAATGGCGTCATGGTGCAGTTCACTGGCGGACAATGTCCTGGCAGCAGGCGATCCGCAAATCGTGCGGGGCTCGGGTGCAGTGAGGGCGACTGCGTCGCCACGACGTGGTAACGATTCTCAGCATTTCGCGAAGCAGCATCGATATCGACCCCGAACATCGATCATTGGAGCGCCGATTGCGAAGGACAGGCGCGCGAAATCAGGCAAGGAAGCGGACTGAGCATGAATTGCCGTCGTCGAGTGCTTGCCGGCAAAATTGGCGCAGGCGGCCAGTTGATTACTGACTGGTTAGTCACTAAATACCAGCCATGTCCGAAATCGCAACCGAACCGCGCTGGCGCCGGCTCCCAGAGGAACGCCCCAAGCAAATCCTCGACGCTGCCCTATCGGTATTCGCGGAGCGGGGACTCGCGGCCGCACGACTCGACGACATCGCCAAGCTCGCCGGACTCTCCAAGGGCACCATCTACCTCTACTTCCCCAATAAGGAAGAGCTCTTCCGCGAAGTCGTGCGCACGTCAGTCGTCGCGTTCATCGCCCGAGCCGAAGCGATGTTCGAAGCAGAACGTGATCCAATGCAGGCGCTGCGTTCATGGATGGATGGATACTGGGGCTGGCTTCGTTCGCCGGTGTTCCCAGCCATGCACAGGCTCATCAGCTCCGAGCTCACGAACTTTCCCGACCTCGCCGCCTTTTACAACACCGAAGTCATCGGCCGAGCCCAGCGGCTCGTGAGCGGCATGATCGAGCTGTGCATGGATGCCGGCGTGTTCCGGCGCATGGACCCGGTCGTCGCCGCGCGCATGCTCACCGCGATTTTCGTGACGCACGGCCTGTGGTATCACCAGCGTCACTGCTTCAAGTCGATCCAGGAGGTGTCGGGCGACGTGATGCTCGAGCAGATTCGCGAGTTTTTTTTCAACGCCATGCGCCCGGACCCTACGGTCGCTTCCCCGCTAGCCTGACATGAACTGCTATCCACTTCGCCGGTCCGTTTCCTTCGGTCTCGTGCTCACGATCATCGTTGCGCTCATGGCATTTGTCGCCCGGTCCGCATCTGCGCAGCAAGGTGCCGCCGACAGCACGGTGCGCCTCACCCTTGGTGAAGCCGTACGACTCGCCACGCGACAGAATGCGGCCGTCGAGGGCGCGCTGGTACGTGTCGACGCCGCAAAGTCGCGCGTGACGCAGAAGCGGGCTGACCTCCTGCCGACCGTCTCAGCGGCCGTTGCGGAACGCGGTTCGACGATCAACAGTGCCACGTTTCCAATCGACTTTCCGACGGCGCCGGGACAAACGCCGCTCTTCGATCCGAATGGGACGATCCTCGGTCCAGTGAATGCG
>JBDTXZ010000423.1:0-4242 GCA_040005935.1 bacterium
CGGTGTTCGCAGGCCGTTGGGGCGACACGGCCGTCGTGCTCGATCCGGCGGTGTTCGGTGGCAAGATCGCGGTGTTCACCGCGGCGCCGGCAGCGGTGGGTTTCGCTCCGCCGCGACCCCCAACAATCCTGAGTTGCGACGCCGTGCCGGATAAGTTTGGCGCCATGAATGCCGCCCTCGTCGAGGCGGCAGTGCGTGACAGCACTACCCGCGCCGGCGGTGCACCTGCGGCTGCTGGCGCTGGACGCGGAGGCGGCCCCGTCGGAACGCGCGACGGCCGCGCCCAGAAGGCGGGCGCTGCTGGCATTCTGCTCGTCGTGCTCGACTCCGTGCCTCGTGCCACGGTAACGTCGGTGTTCAACGGACGGATGACGATGCAGCCCGCGGCGCCGACGACGCCGCCATCGACGATGAGCGGCGCGGCGATCTCGCACGCCGTCGCAACGACGTTGTTCGGCAAGCCGGTGAGCGAACTGGCGGTCGGTGCAGCGGGCCAGCCGGTGTCCGCGCATTGGAACTACGAGTGGCAGCAGTCGAAGACGCCAAGTCGCAATGTCATCGCGACATTGCAAGGTTCCGATCCTGGCCGCGCCGCCGAGTATGTACTGGTTGGTGCGCATAACGATCACGTCGGTGTGAACGCAACAGCCGTCGATCACGACTCATTGCGCGCGTTCAACACCGTTGTCCGTCGTCAGGGCGCGAACGATCCGTTGTGTCGTCCGACCGCAGACCAACAGCACCGCATCGACTCGATCATCACGCGCGCACGCCGCATCCGCCCGGTGCGCCGCGACTCGATCATGAACGGCGCGGACGACGATGGCTCGGGCACTGTCATCCTGCTGGAGATCGCTGAAAAGTTCGTGACGGAAAAGCCGGCGCGCTCGATCATCTTCATCTCGCACGAAGGTGAAGAGGCAGGCCTGCTCGGATCCAAATGGTTCACCGACCACCCGACGATTCCGCTGGCGTCCGTTGTCGCGGCGCACAACATGGACATGGAGGGCAAGGGGCGCGTCGATCAGGTGCGTTTCGGCGGCCCCACCTCCATTCAGACGCTCGGCGCACGCCGCCTCTCGCGCGACTTTGGTGACATCATTGATTCCGTCAATGCCACACGCAGCGAGGTGATGGCGATCGACAAGACGTGGGACGTAAGCGCGAATCCGATGAACAGATTCTGTCGCAGTGACCAGGTGAACTATGTGCACCATGACATCCCGGTGACGTACTTCTCCACTGGGTACGCGCAGGACTACCACCAACCAACCGACGAGCCGCAATACATCGACTATGATCATGCAGCCAAGGTCGGCCGGTTTGTTCACGACATCATGCTGGCCGTAGCGAACAGGAAGGACAAGCCGCGTATTGCGGGTGCCGACCCCAGTTATCCTGTGTGCCGTTAGGCGTAGTCGTCCTGAGTGAAACGAAGGACCTGCACTTCTTTACGATAAGGTGCAGGTCCGTCTCGTCGGCCCCCTGCTATGACGATCGCCCAGTCATTTACCGCAGAGGACGCAGAGGAGCAGAGGACGCGGAGGGGAACTCAAGGCGCATATCCTTCGACTCGCTTCGCTCACTCAGGATGACAAACGCTGCAACCTTTCGGGACGCTTCGCGGCCTCGTGATGCAGATTGCTATTCCTCTGCGTTCCTCGGCGCCTCTGCGTCCCCCTGCGGTTAATGTTACGGTTTGTGCCGCGCGAAGAGCCGATCCATGATCGAGATCTCGAGCACTCGCCCGACACCGGCGTCGCTTTGCCCAGGACGACCGCTAACAACAAATAGGTGCTGGTCCTTCGCTTTGCTCAGGACGACAAAGCTGACTTGTCGAAAGCGCCGTCGATGTCCGAAAACGGGACAGCGTTCGCGAGACCAGCAAACGTGCCGTGCTGCGCGATTTCACGCGCTGCGCCAAGGAAGCCGCTCCACGCCGCGCGGGCCAACGCACCGCCAACACTGATGCGTCGCACACCAGCCTCGGCCAACTCGGCAACCGTTGTAAAGTCGCTTCCAACCAGAACGTTCACGGGCTTCGGTGCAACTGCCTCGACGACGGCGAGGATGTCGGAAGCCGAACGAATGCCCGGCGCGTAAAGGCAGTCGGCACCAGCGTCAGCATACGCGCGCAACCGTCGTACCGTCTCCGAGAGACTCGGACGACCCACGATGAAGCCCTCGGACCGGGCGGTGAGCAATACGCCCGTGCCGCTCTCGTCGATGGCAGTGCGCGCTGCCGCGATGCGTTCCACAGCCAGGTCGAATTCGAACAGCGGATTCGCCGAGTCGCCGGTCGAGTCCTCGATCGAGAGTCCGGCGACGCCCGTTCGCGTCGCCGCAGCGACGTTCACGGCAACGCCGTCTGGCGTCGTCGCGAAACCGCCTTCGAAGTCGGCATTGACCGGCACGGAGACGCATTCGCTGACGGCACGCAGGTGCGCGAGCGTCTCTACCAGCGACACGCCGTTGTCGCGCCGGCCCATCGACCACGCGAAACCGGAGCTCGTTGTCGCGAGTGCGTGGAATCCCAGCTGTGCCAGGAGGCGTGCGCTGCCGAGATCCCATGGATTCGGCATGACGAAGCAACCTGCTTCGTGAAGATGTCGGAATACATCGACGCGAGGAGATGTCATGCGCGAAGAATATCACCGTGCTTACGAAGTGGTCCAGCGGTCCGTAACATTTGTTGCGGAATGAACGTGTGGCCACCTCTTCTGCCTCAGTCCATGAAACCCATGCACTTCGGGTCGGGCGTTGCCCTGATCCTTACGCTCGTACCGGCGCTCGCGAGCGCGCAGGCGCTGACGAACATCACGTCACTTTTCGTCACGTACTCGTCGAGAAAGGTCACAACCAATCCCAGCGGCGAGCTCAAGGCACGTCTCGACTCTCTCGACGCCGAACTGTCAGCCGCCAACCGGCGAGGACAGACGGGCGAATTGAGGCGGCTGCTCGCGAAGGGAAACGTTCTGCTGTCCGGGAAACCGTGGACGGAGGTCGCCGATTTCAATGCGTCCCTGCTCCTTCGGACGGATCGCGTCGTCGTTGAATCGCAGCGGCCGTACACGGTGCGAGTCGAACAGTTGTATGCGCCGGCCATCGAGCTTCCTCGGTCGCTGACGGCACACGCCGCACTCGTATCGCGACCGACTGGCGCCGGCGCATCGGCGTCCCCGTCGGTCGTCAAGGACTTCGGCACGCGCGATGGCGTCAGTCGCGATTTGCGTGAGTCTCCGCTAGCACTCGAACTCGACCTGCACGATGTTCCCGACGGACGCTACGCCATCCTCGTCGACATCGCGGACTCGGCGCGGACGCTCGGCAGCGCGACACTCGGCGTTGTCGTTCGAAAGGGCATCGATGACATGGCCACCCGCCTCGAGGACGACGCTAAGCGCACACCGGTTGGGTTGCGTGCCGAAGTCCTGTATCCGGTTGATCGGATGCGGAATGTGAACCGCGGACGGCTCGAATTGCGCACGCTGGACGTCGATAAGGATTTCGCGACTGCGGAGTCCGTTGTGGTGGCACTGAGGGTAAACAAGGATCCGTTCCTGGGGCGTACGGGCGAGTTCAAGCGTCATTACACGCTCGAGGCGGCAAACGAAGTGATGCCCTACCACCTGCTCGTACCCAGCAGCTATACGACCACGCATGCATTGCCGTTGATCATCGCGCTGCACGGTTTAGGCGCGACGGAAGATTCGTTCTTTGATGCGTACGGAAAGAAGCTTCCAGCGCTGGCCGAGCAGCGCGGCTACATTGTCGCTGCGCCGCTCGGGTATCGCGTGGACGGCGGATACGGTTGGGGTGTTGGGAATGCGCCGTTAGATGCCACGACGCGACGCTCGAGTGAGCTGAGCGAAGCGGATGTGATGCAGGTACTTGCCGAGGTGCGGAAAAACTACAACATCGACCCCAATCGCATCTATCTGATGGGGCATTCCCTCGGCGCGATTGGCACCTGGAAGCTCGCGCCAAAGTATCCCACGCAGTGGGCGGCGCTGGGCGCGTTTTCTGGCCAAGGTGCTCCAGCCACCATCGCGAGGTTCCGGGACATTCCGGAGTTCGTTGTGCATGGCGATGCGGATCCGACGGTCAATGTTGCCGGATCACGCGCGATGGTGGCGGCGATGAAGACGCTCAACGTGGACGTGAAGTACATCGAGGTGCCAGGCGGGAATCACGGCAACGTCGTGGAGCCCAACCTGGCGGGGATGTTTGACTTCTTCGACG
>JBDTXZ010000424.1:0-4226 GCA_040005935.1 bacterium
ATTCTCGAGCATCAGGATGTGACCGGGACTCAGCTGCTCGACTTTGTGCGACACATCGGTGTCGCTGTACACGAACGCGGAGTAGTTCGATTCCCGCACCGCGTACTCGACATCTCGCGGATCATCACTCGCCTCGGCGCGATGATCACGCCGGCCTTCCGGTGCGAGCGTGACGGTCACGATTTTCGCATGAGGCGGCGAGTTGCGCGCCCAGAGATACGCCGTCTTGCCGGTGCACGTCCCGAACTCAAAGAGACATTCGGCCCGTTTCGCCAGCACGGCCAGCATCCATGCTTCGGCGTCACTCGTGCCGCCGTCGATGACGTACGGGCCGCGCCCCAGAAACACGACTTCGGTCTCATGACCCGGGCCGAACTCAGTGGGGCGGAACACAGAATCGATCTGCTCGGGAAGCACTGGTCGCACGGGCCAATTGCCCGTGAACGTACGCAGCTTTCGTATGCGACGCTCGCGCACCAGGTGCGCTGCAAGAACCGCCACGGCCGCGACCAACACCACGATTGCGATTCCCACTAGCCACAGCACATCGAGCTCCGAGCATCAGTGAGTCATGGTGAACGTCGGCGTAGTCTCCGCACACTGGCGCGATAAGGCAAGGAGCGACTGCATTTCGTCCGCTTGCCGGTTGTCATCCCGCAGGAGCGAATCGAGTGTCGGATTTCCCATCCTTGCTCCATGGCGTTCGTGGAGCGCGTGGACGGAAGATCCCGACACTCGCTTGCTGCGCTCGCGCTTGCGCTTGCGGGATGACATCCATTCGTCCGCTAGAGCGGAACAGCATGGGATCTCTAAAGCCAGCGGCCCAACGCGCAAATCTCCTGCTCGTCGAACACGGCCCCACGCTCGTCGCGCCACTTGCGTGCTGAGCGCAGCAGCCGCGCGACGTTGCCTTCGCGGACGTTCACGGCGTTCTCCTCTCCAAACACAACGCGGTCGACGTCGAGCACCCACGCGTCGAGTCCAACCGGCGCGTGCGCCAGAAAAATGTTCTTGACGTTCAGGTCGTGATGCCGCGCGCCGGCGGCGTTCAGCGACTGCACGAGCGTGCGCGCGGCCGACCACGCCGCCGCACGTTGCTCCGGCGGCTCGCCGGTCTGCATGTACGACGACAGGTCGCGCCCACCAGTGATCTCGGACGTAACGACATCCGCTTGTCGTAGCACCCCGTGAACGCGATACACACCGTACATCACGACATCGGGCGTGTGTACGCCCGCGGCGCGCAACCGCAGCGCAACGTCGAGCTCATACGGCGCGCGGGTGGGCGGAAGGAAAAGATCGCCCGTTAGCGGAGCGATCAGCCCACCATGCCGATTGCGTCGCACGACGACACGCATACCTGATACTGGCAACGCAACCGCGTACGCAGTTCCGCGACCTTGCAGTGGACGCGCGCCGAGATCCCGCGCTGCTGCTTCATAGAGCGTGCCTTCCGCGAGCAGTGCTCGCGCATCGTCAGCGAGCACATTGCGCGTGACCACCGCGCACCGGCCAGACGTGACGCGCACGTATCCGGCCGGAATCCCGCCGTCAGTCATTCGGTGCGGACACGATACACGGTCACCGGTTGGTTCTTGTTCTTGAGCTCCATTGGCGGACACTCGTCGAGCAACGGCGGCGACGTGAGCTTCCGCCGCATCTCGTCCGAAATAAGTATCTCCGCCGCTCCCGCCGCGTCGCACAGACGTTTTGCCGTGTTCACCGTGTCGCCGATGACGGTAAACTCGAGCCGCCGCTCCGAACCGATGTTACCCGCGAACGCTTCGCCGTAGTTCAGCCCAATGCCGATTTCCAGCGTCGGCCTGCCTTCCGCCGCCCAGCGAGCGTTCAACTTCTTGAGTTCCGCCTGCATCTCGATGGCCGCAGCCATCGCACGATCGGCGTCGTCCGGGCTGCCGATTGGTGCACCCCATTGGGCCATCACCGCGTCGCCGATGAACTTGTCGAGCGTGCCTTCATGGCGAAACACGCACTCGACCATCTCGGTGAAGTACTCGGTAAGCAGCGTCGCCATCGCGTCGGGATTCATCGTCTCCGACAGGGCGGTAAACCCGCGGATGTCGCTGAACAACACCGCCACCGGGCGCTTATCGCCACCAAGCTTCAAGGCCTCGGGCGAGCCGGCAATGCGCGCCGCCAGCTGCGGCGCGAAGTAGCGCTCGAAATTACTGCGCACAATTCCTTCGCGGCGTATACGCTCCGCGAATTGCGAGTTCTCGATGGCGACTGCCGCAATGCCCGCGAACGCTACGAGAAATTCGAGATCCTCGTCGCTGAACCGGTGCGTGATGCTCGGGTTGTCGACATAGAGCACCCCGAGCACGCGATCTTCGCTGCCGATGAGCGGAGCACAGATCGCCGAGCGCACTTGCTGCATGAGAATCGACTGGCCGCCAAAGCGGGTGTCTTCGCCGGCGTTGTCGCTGAGCAACGCGACCTTCTCCGCCATCGCCTTTCGTGCAATGGACTGCGGCACCGCGCGCGGCGCATCACCGCCACGTTGGTCGCGCGAGATTTTCGGAGTCAGCTCACCGCGCGCGTCCACGAGGAGAATCGCGACGCGATCGACCTCGAGAGTCTGGTACGCATAGCCGACGATCTTGTCGAGAATGGTGTCCACGTCGACGGCGCGCGTGAGCCCTTTGGACACCTCGAGCAGCGTCGCGAGCTTCTGCTGATTCTTGTCGACGACGGTCATCGACGGCGGACTCATGCCGAACCGAGTGAGTCCGCTGGGCGACGTCGTCGGCGCGCCGAGCGATGCGAGCGCCGCGTTCTGGTCGCGCATTGGGATCTGCCGAACGATCGTCGCACCTGCAGTCGACGATGACGCCAATGTAGCGCGCTCGACCACTGGAGTCGCGTACGTGGTCAGGCGAAACGGCACCTTGCCGAAGGCAATCAAGTCGTCCAGCGCCGCACTGCCCCGCTCGACCTTGGCTCCGTTGACGAAGGTGCCGTTGCTCGACCCCAGATCTCGAATTCGGAGACCATCCCCATCCGCGACGATCTCAGCATGCCGCCGCGAGATCGTCGGGTCGAAAACCGGAAGGTCGCACGTGGGCGCGCGACCGACCGTGAGCGGGACACCATCACGCAGGTCGTACGACTGCGTGCCGTCTGGGCTGATGAGTCGAAGGGCCATCGAGGACGAATATGCGCTGAGGTGGGGACGCTGCCTAGTATTTGTCGCCCTGGGCACAGCGAAGGACCTGCGTGAGGGGTGCAGATCCTTCGACTCACTACGCTCGCTCAGGATGACAAACAATCCTGCCTTTTCTCGGAATGAATCACTCGCTCGCTCACGGTTGCCGGCTGCGCGTCATCGCGTCGCGCACTCGGCCAATGGCCGTGAGCATCGCTCGCGCCTTGTTCTCCGACTCCTCCCATTCATTCGCCGCGACCGAATCCAGGACGATGCCGCCACCCGCCTGCACGTTGGCGATGCCGTCCGCTATGACACACGTCCGGATGGTAATTGCGAGATCCATGCGCGCGCCGCCCGCCGAGATGTAGCCCACCGCGCCGGAGTAGGGTCCCCGTCGTTCGGGCTCCAGTTCGTCGATGATCTCCATGGCGCGCACTTTCGGCGCTCCCGTCATCGTGCCGGCGGGAAACGTCGCGCGGAACGCATCCATCGCGTCGAGCCCCGGTTTGAGCGTCCCCTCGACATGACTCACCAGATGCAGGACATGCGAGAACCGCTCCACATGCATGAACTCCGAGACCTGAACGCTCCCGTATTCCGCAATACGTCCCACGTCATTGCGTCCGAGATCCACCAACATCACATGCTCCGCGCGCTCCTTCTCATCCGTGATGAGCTCTTCGGCCATCACGGCATCCGCTTCCGGCGTCGCCCCCCTCGGGCGCGTGCCCGCGATGGGGCGGACGGTCACGCGACCGGCGTCCACGCGTACCAGCAGCTCAGGCGAGCTGCCAACCAACTCGAGTCCGTCGAGCACCAGGTGATACATGTACGGCGACGGATTGATCGCGCGCAGGGCGCGATACAACGCCTCCGACGGAAAGTCGAAGGGCACGCGAATGCGACGCGCCAGCAGGACCTGAAACGCGTCGCCCGCGGCGATGTACTCCTTGATGCGCTCGACGCTCGTCACGAAATCGGCGTGCGAGAAATTGGAGACGCCTGTCGCAGGCGCGGCGTCGCTCCGAAGGTCGAGGGGCGGCAACGTGACCGGCGC
>JBDTXZ010000425.1:0-4224 GCA_040005935.1 bacterium
CCGGCTATTACGACGCGTACTATCGCAAGGCGCAGCAGGTGCGCACGCTCATCGCTGCGGACTTCAGCAAGGTGTTCGCGAGCGGCGTCGACGTCCTCTTTACGCCGACCGCACCGACCACGGCGTTTCCGATTGGCGCGATCTCCGATCCGTACCAGATGTATCTCAGCGACATCTTTACGGTCACCGCAAATCTCGCCGGCGTGCCCGCGATGTCGCTGCCGATCGGGCGCGTCGATGGGCTGCCGGTTGGAGGACAATTCATTGCCGCACATTTCGACGAACTGAAGATGTTCACTGCCGCTTATGCGCTCGAGCGTGCGCTTGGCGCGGAGGCCCGCGCGTGAGCACCTCAGCGATCGACACCGCAATGGCCGAGTGGGAAATGGTCGTTGGGCTCGAAGTGCACGTCCAACTCAAGACGCGAACGAAGCTGTTTTGCGCATGCGCCACGGAGTTTGGCGCACCGCCCAATGTGCACACGTGTCCCGTCTGTCTGGCGTTGCCGGGCGCACTGCCAGTGCTGAACGCAAAGGCGGTGGAGTTGGCAACGCGCGCCGCCCTCGCGCTGAACTGCGACGTGCAACCAGCGTCGGTATTCGCCCGCAAGAACTATTTCTATCCCGACTCGCCCAAAGGCTACCAGATCTCGCAGTTCGACAAACCGCTTGCGACGAATGGCTTCGTGGAAATCGGATCGCGCGCTGACCATTCGCCCATTCGAATTGGCGTGACTCGCGTGCACATGGAAGAGGACGCGGGCAAGTCTGTGCACGATCGCTTTGCCGGCGTTACTGCGATCGACCTGAATCGGTCCGGAACCCCTCTCATCGAAATCGTCAGCGAGCCCGATATGCGCTCTGCGGTCGAAGCGGGAGCGTACCTGCGCGTCCTCAAGCAGATCATTGAATACGTGGACGTGTCTGATGTGAGCATGGAAGAGGGAAGTCTGCGCGTCGACGCAAACGTCAGCGCGCGACGTCGCGGAGAGACGGCACTCGGCACAAAGACCGAAGTGAAGAACATGAACTCGTTCTCCGGCGTCGAACGGGCGCTCGAGGTCGAGTTCACGCGGCAAGTGGCGCTGCTCCGCGCCGGCGGCACCGTGCTGCAACAGACGATGTTGTGGGACGCGTCGACGAGTGAAGTGCGCCCGAGCCGAACCAAGGAAGGCAGTCACGACTACCGGTATTTCCCGGAACCCGATCTTCCGCCGCTCATCCTGTCCATCGACTGGATCGCGAAGATGCGACACGACCTGCCGGAGTTGCCCGCTGCGCGCCGAGCGCGATTCGCATCAGACTACGCGTTGGGTTCGTACGATGTCGACGTCCTGACAGCCAATCCACGCATAGCCGAATACTACGAAGCCGTCGCGCGCGCGCACGGCGACGCAAAGGCGGCAGCGAACTGGGTGATGGGCGAGGTGCTGGCACACCTGAAGACGACAGGCGAAGACATCGCAGTATTCCGCGTGCGTCCCGCCGATCTCGCGCAGCTCCTTGGCCTCGTGAGCGGCGGCATCGTCTCGCACACCGCGGCGAAACAGATCTTCACGAAGATGGTCGCGAGCGGCGGCCCGCCAGCGCAGATCGCCGAACGCGAAGGGCTGATCAAGGTGGACGACGACGCACAGATCGCCGCATGGCTCGACGAGGTCATCGCTGACATGCCCACCGAAGCCGAACGCTATCGCAACGGTGAAAAGCGCCTACAGGGAGCGCTGATCGGCGCGGCGATGAAGAAGTCCAAAGGGCGCGCAGACCCACAGAAGCTCAATCAGCTACTCGACACTCGGCTCGGCTCATAGAGCCTGGGCAATAGCTTGCCGACGTAGCCGAGGGATCTGGACGGCAAGCCAAACGCGCGTTGCGCTTCCTCGCGCACGTGCGCCGCGCCACCAAATCGCATCGCGTCCTTGCGCACCCGCTTCGCACGCCGAAGTGCCTCGTCACCCGACGGGTCCAGCTTGAAGGGCGACGAACGATCGAAGCGCACGAGCAAGTCGATGATGTGATCGTACGAGTGCTCGAGATATTGTTCCACCTCGGCATCAGCGAGGTCCCAGCGGCTGTTCTCGGTCATCAGGCCGAAGATGCGTTGCCACCCCTCGCTGTCGGCGGCGTGCACCATGCCGCGAAAGATGCGCCGGTTGGTCTGCGTGCTGAAGATAGTCGGACTCAGAATGCGATCGAGCAGCCCGTCGGCTCGCGAATGGTCCAGCAGGATGAGGTCACGCGCTTGACGCGCGCACGCGGGACCAAGATGCGTTTCAAAGCGGCTCTCCCAATACGTGTGTCCGAGTGACGACGTGCTCGCGGTCACGGCGAGCTGCATGGGCACGAAGTGATTGTGCGCGATGGAATCAGCGGCGAGGTGCGCGAGATAGCCCAACCCGAAGGCGCGCATGGGATCGTCGGTCGCTGCCGCGTGAATCTCGAGCCCGACGGCCCACGAGTGACAATGTCGCCCTGTGGGGACGTATTTCTTCGCGAGGCTCGTATCCGCAGCGATCGACCCGTATAGAAAATCGTACGGAAAGGCGCGGAGCAGGTTGGCAATGGCGTCGGGCAGCACGTTGAGCGACCGAAGCACTGCGTCGCCCAGGAAAACATGTGTCCCGGGTGTCCAGGCATGCGCGGTGCTTGGCAGCAGCGCGACAAACACCAGCGCGAGGGCGGTCAGGCCGCCCAATCGCGCCAATGCGTGGTGCCAGTGCTGTGGACGCTTAGATGCCCATCCGCTTGCGTTGCTGCCGGAGCATGCGCCGGAGATCGCGGAGCTCCCGGCTAACCAGTCCATCGATCCGTTCACGCGCCGCCCCAACCGTCTCACGAACGTCGTGTTCGATGCGATCAACCGGAATGCGATCGATGAGCTCCCCGCCTTGTTCTCGTGCCCATCGAGCGCCGGCGGTTCCGGCGCGTAGTGCGCTACGGGCGCCAACGCGTGCGCCCCGAAGGAGCGGTGCGGCCGGCCGTTCGCCGGATGGTCCGCGGCGCAGCAACAGGGTTGCCGTTGCGCCAATTGCTGCGCCGATAAGCGCTGCGGTGAGCAAATCGTATTGCGCGTCACGCCCATCCACGTCTGCGCGGGCGGACTCGCGGACGCGTGGGCCCCGCTTCGGCCGAATCGGGATCGTCGTAGCCATCTTCGAGCTCCTCTGACGTCGGGAGTGGCGCGTTATGCGCGTCCTCCAGGTCGTCTTCATGGTGAAGCGCGGCCGCCCCCGTGCGCACCCCGCGCACCGTCGACGCCGTCGCGACGAATACTGACTCCGCTTCCTGCTGTGCTACCTCGAGCAACGCATTGAACTCATTGAGCCGCTGCTCCGTAAGTGCCACCGCCTGCTGCAACCGCAGGTTCGCGGCCGCGATCGTCGCGTTGATCTGCTGCACGTCCGTGCGCACCGACGTCGTCACGTAATTCACGTTGTCGGCGATCGCGCTCGCCTGCCGCATGATCGGATTCACGTCGCCGTAAACCCGGTCGAGCAAGTCACTGATTTTTGCGTAGCTCTTTCGAAAATTCCATGCGGCTGGAACGAGCGCTACCGTCAACACCAGGATCGCGATCGTCATCAACCCACTCGCGACTGCCGTCGTCTTCTCGAACCACCCACGCTCCTGTCCAACCTGCCGCATCAACACGGTGTCGGCATGCACCGCCTGCACCAGCAACCACGCACCGGCACGTGCGAACAAGACGGTCATCGGCAACCTGGGCTAATTGTCGGCCACAAAGGCTTGAGTCCGCATTCGCTCGTCGAGTGCGCGGCTCTGCGCCGCCGGCCTCGCGATGTGCAAGGGCGGGGCCAACGATAATCACTATGCGGCATCGTAGCCCGCGCGAGCAGGCGCTGTCAACCCAATGGCCCGGCCCCTAGGCTCACGGTCATGCATTGGTACTGGCTTGCCGTTCACCGTTCACCGTTCACCGTTCACCGTTCACCGTTCACCGTTCACCGTTCACTTCCCCACCGCGGCGCGAAGGGTGCAGTGCTCTCGCCGCAACGCTTGACCCCCGTGCGCGCTCAAGGGATGTTTCGCGCCGGCGCATCCACCTTGCACTTCGCAGGTGGCAAAAGACCACTCGCACGCATCTCATGCCAGCAATGCAGTACGTCGTCCAGGGAGGCCACCGCCTCGCCGGACGCATCCGCCCCTCGGGCAACAAGAACGCCGCGCTCCCCATTGTTGCCGCCGCGCTACTCTGCGACGAGCC
>JBDTXZ010000426.1:0-4215 GCA_040005935.1 bacterium
ATTTTTGCATACCTATCACAGTCCGACGCGAAGATGCGCGTCGCACAACTTCGCGCGCTCGGCGGCGCGATGGCGCGCGTTCCAGCGGATGCGACGGCATACGCGCACCGCACCAAGCCAATGCTCATCAACGTTGCGGCGTTCTATGAAGGGGAGGCCGATCGCCCGAAGAAGGCGTTGTGGGTAAATGAATTTGCGCGAACGCTTCAACCAAACGATGATGATGCCTACGTCGGCTTCCTGAGTGATGATGGACACGCTCGAATTCACGGAGCGTATCCGGCGGCAACGTGGGAGCGCCTGACGAGGATCAAGGCTGCTTACGATCCATCGAATTTGTTCCGGCTGAACCAGAATATCCCACCAGATTCCGACTCGTGAACTTTGCGCCGTGACGCTGCCACTCGGGGGACTACCGCTGCGTCGCCATCGTCGAGATACCGAACGTGGCGACGACGAGGACGAGCACGAGGATGACGAGGATGAGCCGCCGCCGCTGCCGGCGCACTGCCTTCCACACTTCGATGTCCACATAGTATGCGCCGGGCGCCGCCTCGCGGACGACCGCGCGGTCACGCAGTCGGCGCCAGGCGACACCGTCGGCATCGATTCCGACCGCGCCGAGGTCGTCGAGGGGGCGCGCCAAGGCCGGCGACGTGGCGCCGGCACGCTGGAGCGCGTCGACCATGTGGCGCTCCTTGATCAGGATAACCGCGACTGCTCCACCCATGTGCCGCTCCTCGCAGGGGAATGCCCGCGCGAGCACGGTGGCGGGCGGGCGGGAATATGGAATGACGCGCGCGGTGGCGCGACTTCGGCCAGATTCCGACTCATGAACTTTGCGCACCTCACGCTGCCCACTCGAGATGTCGAGCGAACGTGCGCGTTCTTCGTTTCGACACTTGGACTCGTGTTGTTGCCGACGCCGCAAAACTCACCCGTGCCGGTGTACTGGCTTGACCTCGGCCACGGACAGGAGATGCACGTCTTCTACGTCGCGGATTTTCAGGTGTCGCCATTCGAGAACGAGTTCGGGCGGCACATCGCGCTCTTTCATCCGCTGGCCGAGTTCCCGGCACTGAAAGAGCGCCTGCGCGCGGAGGGTGCTGAGCTTGTCGACTCGCTTCGGCCAACTCCCTTCGAGCGCTTCTTCTTTCGTGAGCCGGTCAACGGCTACGTGTTCGAGGTTATCGACGCCGACCGTGCGCGAATGCGCGATTAGGCGCCTTTCGCCATCCACTTGGACCAGTAGAACGTCAGCGGATCGTCTCCGGTGTTGAGGATACCGTGAAGCGTATCGCCAGCGCAGTACATGACGGATCCGGGACCGACTTGCGTCGTGCTTCCGCCACATTCGATCTCGCCCGTGCCGGAGGCGACGAGCATGAACTCTTCTTCCGGATGTTGATGGGGCTCGTGCGGAGAGGCTCCGGCGTCGAGGACGGCCATCCCCATCGATACGCCGCTCAGCTGATCGGTCGGTCCGTTGTAGTGCACGAACACCGTGCATCCTGGAAATTGCTCAGGCGTAACCTGGTCGATGGTGCGCACGCCGTCGGGTAGCTTCGGTGCGCGTGTGTCGTTTGTTACGGTTGTGTCGTTTTCGGTGGTCATGAGGATGCGAGTTGTGAGGAACAGCAGCGTTCGGTGCGAATGGATGTCATCCCGCAATCGCGAGCGCAGCGAGCGCGTGTCGGGATCTTCTGTCCACGCGCTCGAAGCCACAGAGCGAGGATAGTAGGTCCCGACACTCGCTTCGCTCCTGCGGGATGACAACCTCTCTCTGAACCGTATTTGGCCTACGCATGGGCCAAGTCCAAGCTGTCCCTTTTGCTGTTGAGTGCAAGGTCCTGATTCGTGTGATTCCATGTTGAGCCGCTCGTGGTGGAACTTCCACGTTAGTCGTGCGGCCGCGACGAGTTCGTGTTCTCTAGAGCATGAGCGTGAGCGGACCCAAGATTGTGCAAATACACCGGCAACTTGCAACTCACGGCACTAGCTAGCGTACACTCGGCTGGAATAGTTGCCGTTTCGCAAATCAGCTCTCACGTCATCGCGGTCCAGCTCTAACGCACGAGCCATTAATAATGACGCTCTCTCACAGCGACGTGCATCCCCTGCCCTCAAACGATGACGTGATCGAATGGCTACTCGACTCCGACCCGTCGATCCGTTGGCAGGTTATGCGCGATCTTACCGACACGCCTCCGGACTTAGTCGCTGCTGAGCGTGCGCGCGTCGCGGTTGAGGGATGGGGGCCGCAGCTACTCGATCAGCAGCGCCCCGACGGTCAGTGGGGCGATGGCGTTCGCACGCCGTTCTGGTGGTCGAACATGTACACGCTGCTGTTCCTGCGCGATCTGGGGCTCGACCCGGCGAGCGCACGCGCGCGAACGGCGATCGATCTCGTTCGCAAGCATGTCACGTGGGGACACCTGTTCGGAGACTCGCCGTTCTTCGAAGGTGAAGTCGAACCGTGCATCAACGGCCGCGTCCTCGCACTCGGCGCCTACTTCGGTGTGCGCAGCGATCGGCTGCTGGATCGCTTGCTCAGTGAACAACTCGTGGACGGCGGCTGGAACTGCGAAGCGGAGCGCGGCTCGGTGCGTTCGTCGTTCCACACGACGATCTGCGTGCTCGAAGGACTGCTCGCGTTCGAACAGGCGTTCGGTGCCACGGTGGCGATAGCAGATGCGCGGATGCGCGCGCACGAATATCTCCTCGAGCGTCGGTTGCTACGACGGATCTCGACAGGCGAGATCATTGAACCGGCGTGGACGCAGTTCGCCTTTCCAACGCTGTGGCATTATGACGTGTTGCGCGCGCTCGACTATCTGCGCGGGGCAGGTGTGCGGACAGATGCGCGAGTCGAGGAGGCGGTTGCGATCGTACTCGAACGTCGCCAGCCCGACGGGCGCTGGTTGCTCGACGTGCGGCACCGCGACACTCTTCACGAGGAATTGGCCGGCGCGGTTGGAGAGCTGAACCGTTGGATCACTTTACACGGTCAGCGAGTGCTGAACTGGTACGCACGGCGAGACTGAACTCATCGGAGACATTTGGAACAATTTGCTGTGACAAAGCAGGTGCGCCGCTCAGCGACCTTGTCGCTTCTCATGCGGGAATATCGCGGGCGCGACATGTTGCTGGCCCCACACGCCGAGCTATGCTTGCCGACCGCTCTCTGTGCGCCGTCGTGCAACACAATTCATGTGGGCAGGACAGACATCCTCGATCCTCATCAACGGTGTTTGGATATATGAGCGACGACCGTTTGCGCGTTGTTGCTGCGGCAGGGCTGGTCATCGGCGCGGTGCTCGGAATGGCCGGTTCGTTTACCTCCTCTGCGCAATGGCGTAGTCTCGCGTGGGGAGTGGATGGAATCGCTATCATCGTCGGCTGTGCGCTACTCGTCGCACATCACGTCCGCGAGGGCAATGTCCAGTTGGCGGCTGGTTTCCTGGTGTTCCTGGCGGGAGAAACGCTGATCGTTTCCAGCTCCGCGATGGACCTGGTGGCGGGCGCCCCGATATTCGCCGCAGGTGCCGGCCTTTGGTCCGCGGCTCTGGCCATCGTTAGCGCGGCGCCTACTCTGCCGACCCTCATCCGGGCGACGGGCGCGATCGCATCGGGGTTGTTTGCGGTCACCGCGATTCGGATGTTCGGCGGTGGAGCGCTGACGGCGCTTTCCGAGCCGCTGCCATTTTACGCCTACCCGTTCCTGGCAATCACGTTGTTCGGATGGGCCTGGGTGCACGTGCGATCCGGGCCCGCGAGGGACGACGCCGGACAGTGACCGTCGCACGCGTGAGCCTTCGCGCCAGGCGGCCCTGAGTGACACAACTGCCGGTTCTCGCCGTCACTTCTTCAGCTTCGCCCGTAACTCGTCGAAGAAATTCTCCACCACCACCATCGACGGCGCCCCGGCCATGTCTTGCCAACTCCTGTCTCGCACCATGAGAAATCGCTGATCGTCGGGCGTGATCGCAAAAGTGCCCCTGACCAGCGATGCTGGGCGCACTCGGTCTGGCACTGCGAACAGGACGCGCGGCGGTTCGGCCGAGAACGGCGGCCCAGCGTGGACCCGGACGACATACATCTTCTTGCCGCTGACGTAGAACAGCTCGCGTCCGTTGTGCGCCCAGAGCGGAGCGCTGCCGCCCCCGCTCGAGACTTGCCACCTGCCGCCGTTCACGTCCGGGAAGGGGCGGACGA
>JBDTXZ010000427.1:0-4214 GCA_040005935.1 bacterium
TGTCCGACGGATTGTTTGCGTCCGCGTTCGGCGTGTTCGTGCGCGGAGTCACGGTGTCACGAGTGTGGCAGGGGGTGGCGAGCGTCCTGGTGGGCAAGGGGGCGCTCGACGGCGGAGTGGCGACGATCGCGCTCGGGCTGCTCATGCACTTTACCGTCGCGATCACCTGGTCGGCGCTGTTGCTGTTTGCCGTGCAGCGGTCTCACTGGCTCCGAGCCGTGCTCGATTCTCCCTATGGCGCACTCAAGGTTGCGGCGGTGCTTGGCCCATTGATCTGGCTCTGCATGTCCCTCGTGGTCATTCCAGCGCTGGCGCATCGCATGCCGGCGATGACGGCTCCGTACTTCGAGATGCTTGTTGGCCACATCGTCTTCGTAGGCCTTCCGATGGCGGCGGCAATCGGCAGCGGCTCGAAGTGAGTCATCCCGATCGCGCGTAGCGACCACGGTGTCATCCTGAGCGAGCGAGGCGAGTCGAAGGATCTGCATCCGCTGCCAGGGTATTATTCAGATTCTTCGTCTGGGCTCAGGGTGACCCTACGTGCCGTCTTCGTCTAAGCGCGTCCGAACGTTCGCCTGCATCGTCGCGGTGTGGACCGTCGTCTGCCTGTTCAATACGGAGCAGACGTACATCACACTTTCGTTGACCGACCACCCGATGGCATGGATTCGTATCCTCGGGGTGATGGCGCCCGGTATGGTGCTATGGGCGTCGTTGACACCAGTCGTGATGTGGCTCGCGACGAGATGCTCGTTTGATCGCACGGGAATCGCCGTGCACGCCCTGGCGCTCCTCGGCTGCTCCGTCGCCGATGCGTCACTCTACAACCTGATCGACCCGTGGGTGAATCCGTTCGGCACGCGCCCGCTATTCGTCGGGTTCGTGCGCTACCTCAGCATCAACGTGGCGTGTTACATCGGCATCGTCGCTTTCACCTTGCTCGCGCGCTACTCCAACCAGCTACGTGAGCGTAAAGTGGCGGCCGCTGAGCTGAGCTCGCAGCTCTCGGCCGCGCAGTTGCGATCACTCCAGGCGCAGCTTCGGCCACACTTTCTCTTTAACACGCTCAATACCATCGCGGAGCTTGTGCATCGCGATCCCGAGGGCGCAGACCGAATGATCACGCGACTGGGCGCCCTCCTGCGTCGTTCGTTCGATACGCTCGGCGATCAGGAAGTCGCGTTGCGCACAGAGCTCGAGTTTCTGCGCGACTATTCGGAGATTGTGTGCGCGCGCTTCGCCGGGCGTATTCGCATTACCACGACCATTGATCCCGAGGCGCTCGGTGCGCTGGTGCCGAGCCTCATTTTGCAACCGCTCGTCGAGAATGCCGTTCGGCATGGTCTCGAGCCGCGCGCCGACGGCGGAAGCGTCGAAGTCGTCGCGCGTCGCCGCCTCGATCTCCTGGAACTCGAAGTGAGGGACGATGGGCTCGGATTCGCCGCTGGCGACGATGGTGCGACCACGCAATCGCGCGAAGGTGTCGGGTTAAGCAACACGTCTGCGCGGCTGCAGCATCTCTATGGCGACGCGCACCGCTTCTCTGTGCGCGCGCGGGTAAGCGGGGGCACCATCGTCGCCATGCAGATTCCGTATCGTCAGGGCGCCGCGTCCTCGCGTGCTGCCGCGCCCGCGAAAGCGCGCGAAACGCTCGAGCTCGTGCGGTGATGGATCAGCCGTCGCCCTTCCGCATCGTCATCGTCGATGACGAGCCGATCGCCCGGCAGCGCTTGCGTCGTATCCTCGCGCGCGAACAGGGCGTCGAGATCGTGGCGGAGTGCGCAAATGGACGCGAGGCGGTAAGCGCCGTCGCGACGCATGCGCCGGATCTGCTCGTGCTCGACGTCCAGATGCCGGAGCTCGACGGTTT
Source organism: bacterium (assembly GCA_040005935.1). Taxonomy (GTDB): domain Bacteria; phylum Gemmatimonadota; class Gemmatimonadetes; order Gemmatimonadales; family Gemmatimonadaceae; genus AG11. The sequence goes on from JBDTXZ010000427.1 coordinate 1,871, forward strand.
CGGCGTGTTGGCCGCGCTTCCGCCCAATCAAATGCCGCTCGTCATCTTCGTCACGGCGTTTGATCATCATGCGGTTCGAGCATTCGACGTGCACGCGGTCGACTACGTACTCAAGCCGATCGAGCCGGACCGCTTGCGCGAGGCAGTCGCACGGGCGCGTCGCGAGCACGGTCGCGCGGAAGCCGCACAGCAGCACGCACGGTTGCGCGATCTCCTCGGCTCGTTTGCGCCACTGGAAAAACCAGTCAAGCTGCCGCCGGAACCTGCGCGCGCCGATTCGCCGCATGTCGAACGCTTTCTCGTGAAAGCCAACGGGCGCATGTTCTTCGTCAACACTCCAGATGTCGATTGGATCGAAGCCGACGGCAACTACGTGCGCCTTCATGTTGGGACGGCATCGCACATGATTCGCGAGACGATAGCAAGCGTGGAGCGTTCACTGCCTTCGTCGCGATTTGCGCGCATCCATCGGTCGGCCATCGTCAACCTCGACCGGGTCGTGGAAATGCGGCAGTGGTCGTCGGGCGATTACATCGTCATCCTCGCGAATGGCGTACGCCTCAAGCTCAGCCGCACGTACCGCCAGAATATCGAGACGCTTGCCGGAATGCGGGCGCACTAGAGCTGTCGTCCTTCGCTGTGATCGGGGGGACAAGAAGTGCTCGCACTTTCTGCGGAGGTTGCTCGCCCTTTCGTCAGACGTTATTAGATGGAGTGACCTCCCTCTTAGGCACTCCGAACGTCAGGCGCGAGGAATCCAATGACGAGTGTCAGCATTCGCCGAGTTCATTGCACGGGTGACGACGGCCGGGTTGACGCCTGGCATCGCACTGCGCGCGATTTCGCGCTGGTGTCGCTACTGACTTCCCTTACGGTACACGACGTAAGGGCGCAGCCTGACCGCCTCAACCTTTACTCCACGGCCGCAGCACCCACAATCGCGCTCGATCCGAACGGGTTTCTCAAGAACCCGCGCTGGTACCGGAATGGCGCGCAGGTAGATCTGCCGAACATCGAAGCGCAATGTCGCTTCAGAGTCGCGACGGGGCACCTCGATCGCCGGAGCCTCGTCGTCACGACACCGAACTGCCTATCAGAGAATGAACGGCGTATCGTCACCCTGGACGAAGCGTCGCCTACACTAGGCCTTGGAGCCGTCTGCGTAACAGGTGGCAAGACGGGGAATGTACGTGGCCACGTAAATTGGTTTCCCGTCACCGTAACGGGGCAGATTCACTGGGATTCGTTTGCGGGAGGAATTCAGGATCATGATGTGAACTTCGACCTGATCCCTCAGACCGACCACGCGCTGACCACTGGCAATTCTGTCTTGCCGGCACTTGGTGGTCGTCGCGCCTATCATATCGAATCGTACTTCGAGGAGACGTTTGACCGGATCGGTGCAACGGGCGGTGAATTTTGGCCCGAGGTGAAGGCGGACATCACCGATCCCGCGGCGGCGCGCGACCTGATCGATGATCGGTTTGCGATCGTCACTGGCCTGTACGGCCTCGATGCCGTGCATGGCTTCCAGGCCGAGCTGCATCCGGCGTTCATGATGTCCATTCTTCTCGACGCGTCGCGTGCCGGCGACCGCGCGCACGAGCAGTGGGCGGTGATGGTGCGAAACATGGGCAGCGAGGGCGACTGCGCGGGCGGTACCCACGCACTCGCGACGGCCGACACGACACTGCACACCCAGCGGTTGATCATCGATCTTGGCGTCGCGCCAGCTGCCGCTGGGCAGCCAGGTGCGTTACCGCGCGTCACGCTTGGACCAAACTGGGTTTCGGATCTTGGCTTTCGTCCCACAGCGCGAATCGCCACCGATGGGCATGATGGCCGAAAGCATCTCTATCTCGACTTCGTCCACCCACGGCCGATACTCGGCGAATTGGATTTCCTGTTTCTTGGCCAGGTGTCCATCGACTGGAGCAACGTCAGCGCGTCAGCGTGGCAAGAGCGCCTGGACGCGTGGCGGCCGCGCGACTCTTCGGCGCCGCCCAAGCTCGGAACGATCCATTACAAGAGCGCACCAGAACGGCTTCGTGCGTCGGCAGAATTGGTCGAAAAAACGAAATATCGCAAAGGGGTACCTGGTGAAACGGTGCTGCGACACGATCGCCGCGACCTTCATCATTTCACGGCCGACGTCGAGTTGTCCGTCGGAGAGTTGCCGACGCCCGTGGTTTCGGCGCAGGTTCGGAGTTCCGCGTCGTGGCCACTCGCGGAAGCCGTACGATTCGGTTGCACCAGTGGCGGTGACACCGATCCCATTTGCCGGTCGAACAAGCGATGGACACTGGGCGCTGGATACTCTTCCGACTACCGAGGCTATCCCCTC
>JBDTXZ010000428.1:0-4209 GCA_040005935.1 bacterium
CCGACGACGGATCGGGTGTGGTGCACATGTCGCCTGCGTTTGGTGCGGATGACTACGCGGCCGGGCAACGACACAATCTCGCGTTCCTGCAGCCGGTCAATCCTCGGGGCGAGTTTCCCGAGGACATGCCGCTGGTCGGCGGCCAATTCGTCAAGAAGGCCGATGCCGAATTGATCGCGGAGCTGGAGCGGCGAGGTGTGTTGTGGAAAGCCGGCACGCTCACTCACTCATATCCGCACTGCTGGCGCTGCAGCACGCCACTGCTGTACTACGCCCGCTCGTCGTGGTTCGTGCGCACCTCCTCCTACAAGCAGGAGATGCTCGCGCGCAATGCGCAGGTCAACTGGAATCCGCCCGAAGTGGGCTCAGGGCGATTTGGGGAGTGGCTGGAGAACAACATCGATTGGGCCGTGTCGCGCGATCGATATTGGGGCACGCCGCTTCCGCTGTGGGTATGCGACCGCGACGCCGATCACGTCGATGCGATTGGGAGCTTTGCGAACCTCGCCGAACGTTCCGGCCACGCGTTGCCGGCTGACTTCGATCCGCATAAGCCGGGAATTGACACGTTTTCCTGGCGCTGTTCTGTCGATGGTTGCGGCGGCCAGATGAATCGCAGCCCGGAAGTCATCGACGCTTGGTACGATTCGGGGTCCATGCCGTTCGCACAGTGGCATTACCCGTTTGAGAATCACGACAAGGTTGGCGGCCAGTTTCCCGGTGATTTCATTGCCGAGGGCCAGGACCAGACGCGCGGATGGTTTTATTCGCTGCTCGCGATCGCCAGCGGCCTTGGTGACGCGCTCCCGAACAACGCCAGCGGAAGCGCGGCTCCATATCGCGCGGTGATGGTGAACGGCATCGTGACAGATGCCGAAGGCAAGAAGATGTCGAAGAGCCGCGGCAACATCGTGGAGCCCTTTGGCGTGATCGAGCGGCACGGTGTGGACGCAGTGCGCCTGTTTCTCGTCAGCAGCAGCAAGGTGTGGGAGGAACGCCGGTTTGACGAGGCGGTGATCCGCCAGGGCGCCGGTCGCTTTTTGCGCACGCTGAAGAACATCTACAGCGGCATGTTCGCCAACTATGCGAACTTTGGCTGGTCGCCATCGGATGTGGATCCGGCAGCGGCAGACCGGCCGGTCATGGACCGCTGGATCCTGTCGCGGCTTGCGACGGTGGAGCTCCGCGCCGACGAGCTGATGAACGAATATGATCCGTTTGCGGCGTCGCGCGTTGTGATGGACTTCGTGGATGAGGATCTTGCCAACTGGTACGTGCGGCAATCGCGCCCGCGTTTCTGGGCGGCGAACAATGTCTTTACGGACGACAACAACGCGGCCTTCGCGACGCTGCACGAAGTGCTCGTCGTGGTGTGCCGCCTGCTGGCGCCGTTTGCTCCGTTCGTCACGGACCAGCTGCATCGCGAGCTCGTGGGCACGTCGGTGCACCTTGCTCCGTACGTCCGTGCGAGCGCACAACGGCCCGACCTTTCGCTGGAAGCGCTGATGTCCAGCGTGCGCACGCTGGCGACGCTCGGCCGGGCGGCGCGTGAGCAGGCGAAGATCAACGTGCGTCAACCGCTGTCGCGCATGGTGTGTGTGGCGCCAACGGTGAACGAAGACGCGCTGCGCGCACTGCTGCCCGTGCTGGCCGCGGAGCTGAACATCAAAGTCATCGAACTCGCGACGAGTGGCGATGCGCTGGTGACGCTCGAGGCAAAACCAAACTTTCGCGCGCTTGGAAAGAAATTTGGCAAGAAGACGCCGCTTGCTGCCGATGCTGTATCAGCGTTCACGAGTGGCCACTTGCGCGCGTTCGAGCTTGGCGCCGAGTTGCTCGTGACGGTCGATGGAGAGACGCATGGGCTCGATGCGGACGACGTCACAATCGTGAGACGCGCGTCGGGCGACTTGATCGTCGAGGAAGAGCGTGGATTTTTCGCTGCCATCGATCCGGCACTCACGCCAGCGCTCGAACGGGAAGGGCTGGCACGTGAAGTCATCAGCAGGGTACAGCGTATGCGAAAGGAAGCAGGCCTCGCGGTGAACCACCGGATTCGACTGTGGGTTGGTGGTGATACCACCGTGGTCGAGGCGGCGAGAGAACATGGCGACTGGATTGCCGACGAAGTGCTCGCAACCGGGATTGCGTTTGGCGAGGAAGGGCACGTGAGGGAGAACATGCTGGCGAGGCAGACCGTGGATCTCGATGGGATCCGCGCAGACCTTGCCCTAACCAAGGACGAGTAGCAATGGCCACGTCACAGAGCGCGACTGCGAAGGCGGCAAAGCTGAAGTCAATGCCCAAGAAGCAGCTGCAGCACTTCGAGAAGCGATTGATGGAAGAGCGGAAGCGCGTGCTCAAGGAGTTGGGGCACTACGACGAGGCGTTTGGCTCGACGTCTCAGGAGTCCGACGGCGATCTGAGCAGCTATTCGTTCCACATGGCCGATCAGGGTACGGATGCGATGGAGCGTGAAAAGGCGTTCCTGTTCGCAAGCCAGGAAGGGCGATTCCTCTGGCACATCGACGAGGCGCTGCGTCGCTTGTATCGTTCACCAGAGACCTTTGGCAAGTGTCACAACTGTGGGCAGGAGATTGCGTTCGAACGACTGGACGCGCTTCCGCATGCCCGGTTCTGCATTCAGTGCAAGCAGCGCGAGGAAGATGCAAAGTCGAAGTAACAGCACGATCTTCTGGCCGGTTCTTGCCTTCGTCACTGCGCTGGACGTGGCGACGAAGGGATTTGCCGAGCGACTCCTCGCACCCCAGCGAATTCCGCACGATGTGTTCGGAAGTTGGGTGCGGCTGACACTCGTGTACAATCCCGGCGCAGCGTTCGGGCTCAACCTTGGTGCGCATTCGCGGTGGATATTCACGGCGCTGACGCTGATTGCGCTCGTGATTCTTGGCCGGTTGTATCTGTCCACCGCGCGCGGCGACCTGCCGCGAACCCTCGCGCTCGCGCTCGTGTGTGCAGGCGCGATGGGCAACCTGCTGGACCGACTTCGCTCCCCCATGGGAGTGGTGGATTTTCTTGATGTCGGGGTGGGTGATGCCCGGTGGCCGACCTTCAACGTCGCCGACATGGCGGTGAGCATCGGCGCCGTGCTGCTGGCGTGGGTGTTGTGGCAAGAGGATCGTGCGGCGGTGTTGCAGGAGTCCGAAGCTCGAGTGTTGACGCCAGTCGGCGCGACGTCGGCCGTGGACGGGGGCGATCTCGTCTGACAATATCAAATGCACCGCCGCGTACGAGCGCGCGGGTCTTCTGGGGTACGGCCGGGTGTATTGTAGCCCTGGACCTCGTGTCGAAGGTGCTGGCGGAGCGGTTGCTCGCCCCGCGCTACGTACCGCATCGCATCATTGGCGACGCGGTGCGCTTCACCCTCGCGTACAATCCGGGCGCGGCGTTCAGCATGTCGCTCGGCTCGTATTCGCGCGTGATTTTCGGGGGCTTTGCGCTCGTCGCGCTTTTCGTGCTCTGGCGGCTGTATCGCATGACGAGCAATGGTGCGCGCGAGGGCGACCTGATGCGGGTGATCGCCCTCGGGCTGGCATGGGGCGGAGCGGCAGGGAACCTGATCGATCGCTTTCGGTCACCCGATGGCGTGGTGGATTTCATCGACGTCGGATACGGCGCGATCCGTTTCTGGACGTTCAACGTTGCGGACTCCGCCGTGACAGTCGGCGCCATCGCGCTGGCGTGGTCGCTGTCGCGCGAAGATCGCGACCAGCGGATTGCCGAGGCAGCCGCAGCACGAAATGAGCAGGTGACGGCCGAGGCGCCACTGTCGCTCGATTCCCCTGAGCCTTCGCAGCCTGTTTTGGAGTCGGCCGGTCCCGTCCTCGAGCCTAACGAACGGACGGACGCGTGATGCAGGCCGGCGCCGGCACAGGTGCCCGGCACGAGCTTGTGGCTGCTGACGCGGCACCTCGCCTCGACCTGTTCGTGGCAGGCGCGCTCGATCTCTCCCGTACACAGTCAGCGACGCTCATTGCCACCGGCTGCGTGACGGTCAACGGAGCGACCGAGCGCGCAAGCTTTCGACCGTCGGCCGGAGATCGGATTGTCGTCGAAATCGCACCGCCCACGGCGCGGCCTGTAACCGCGGAGGACATTCCACTCGTGGTGGCGTTCGAGGACGAAGACGTCCTCGTCGTCGACAAGCCCGCGGGAATGGTGGTGCATCCCGCGCCAGGCAATTGGAGC